>JANELJ010000029.1 GCA_024511395.1 Gammaproteobacteria bacterium
TAGTCACTTGCCTGTTCCTTGTTCAAATTCATTTGATTTGGTCATTAAATGATCTGATCGAGAAACAGGCATTTAGTTCAATATTTTTTAGTTCTTATCCAGAATTCAGGTTAATTATCTCTCATCTTAAAAACCCTTTATACTGCTTTTGTTCAAATTTATTGGCTTTGCGTGCTGAAATGATCCTGATTTCTTCATCTTTTGTCCTATAGCAATGACAAACCAGTAAAAGTCTTAATTCAGAGCTTTGGCCAAGCAATACAAACCGCTCTTCATCATCAGAATGGTCAGGATCAGGGATTAAACGGCCATTATCGTCAAAAAACACTGTTTTTGCCTCTTCAAAGGTAATTCCATGCTTTTTTTAATTTTTTAAGGCTTTAATTTCGTCCCAAGTAAATTTCAACTCATTCATACAAAGTATAACTACATTGCAATTACAGTCTAGAAACAAAACGACAGAGCCATCCGCATTTCTACAAGGAATAACAATAGAATCAACAGCATTAAAGACATAATCTTTATGCTTTTTAATTTACAAATACGCAAAACTTGCACAAGTGGATATTATAGTCTGACTATTTCCAGACTGTTTTATCCGATTTTATGTCTTTTTTTCCTAGCTCTGGGATGAGCCTTGTCATACACTTCCGCTAGGTGTTGGAAATCCAGATGGGTATAGACTTGTGTGGTTGAAATATCTGCATGGCCCAGTAATTCCTGAACCGCACGTAAATTACCGCTAGATTCCAGTATATGGCTGGCAAATGAATGACGCAGCATGTGGGGATGCAGATGTATGGGCAGTCCCTGTTCAATGGCCAGTTGTTCTAGTTTTTGCTGTACTGCACGCGGTGTAATGCGGGTACCAAAGCGGGATACAAATAAGGCTGGTTCATCGGCTTTGGCCAGTTTGCTGCGCACTTTAAGCCATTTTTCCAGTGCTTCCAGCGCCTTACGGCCTACCGGCAGATCTCTTTCCTTGTTGCCCTTACCGGTGACTCTTAGCTGCTGTTCCCGGCGTTTAATATCGTGCAGATTAATACTAACCAGTTCTGACAGACGCAGGCCGGAGGAGTACAGCAGTTCAAACATGGCCCGGTCACGGGTATGGTAAACATCTTGATCAGTTTCTGTCAGCAACTGATCAAGTTGTTCAATATCCGGTGCTTTAGGCAGCTTGCGACCACTTTTAGGGGCTGGTATCCCTTTAACCGGATTATGTTTGATTTTTTGCTCACGGATAAGGTATTCAAATAAGCACCGCAGTGAGGATAGTTGGCGTTGAAGGGTTTTACCGGAATGACCGGTTCGATGCTGGTAGGCGACCCAGGCACGGATCTGATGGCTGTTTAATTGCTCCCAGTGCTTAATATCCTTATCTTTAAAATAGTCCTGAGCCTGAAAGAGATCCCGCCGGTAACTGATAAGGGTATTATGCGACAGTTGACGTTCTGTTTTCAGGTAGTCCAGAAAATCGTCGACTGTCTGCTGCATTATTTTTTATTTAATAAAACGATGCAAGACATAGCTCAATGTTTCAGCCAGCCGTTCCAGAAAAACCGTACCCATATCCGTATTAAAACGCCGGATATTATTACTGCCCAGAACCAGGGCGCCAAAGCAGTTATTTTTTTCCACAAATAACGGCAGCACCGCTAATGATGCAATGAATTCCACTTTTTCTTCAAATAATTCTTCAAGAGGCAGGGTCTTAAAAAAGCCGCACATGGGTTTACGCAAATTCAGCAGTTTTTCCAGCTCTACGGCCAGGGTAGTGCCTAGCTCAATAAACAGATGCTCCGGCTGATCCGCCTGCGGTTCACTAAACAACTTTAATGACAGGGCATCCACAGAAAACTCATTGCCCAGATGTTCATCGAGAACCACTTCACAGGCATCGATTTCCTGACAGTCCAGCAGGGATAGGGTCAGTTTATGTATTTTGAGGTTAGATTTTTCATTATCTCTGGCAATATCAATTAACTCAGCCAGCTGAGCTTTCTGCTGACGGTTCTGATCACGCAGAATATCCACCTGACGTTCGATCAGCGATACGGCCGAGCCGCTGGCATGAGGAACTGTTAAGTCGGCCATTAGAGCGGCATGGTGGTTAAAAAAATCAGGATGTGACTTTAAATACTCAATAGTAATCTGTTCTTCATCCACGGGTGTGGTTTCAGAGCGATTAGTAAGTTCATCTTGCGGTGCTGCGGTTGAATTCATATTTCTATTTGACCTTCATAAACAAAACTGGCCAGGCCAGTCATCATCAAATTATGTTCTTTATTCTGCCAGTGGATATGCAGACTGCCTGCCGGCAGCATCACTTCGACCTGCTCATCGAGCCAGCCGCGTGATATCCCGTTTGCCACGGCCGCACAGGCCCCGGTACCACAGGCCAGAGTCTCTCCGGACCCTCGTTCAAACACTCTAAGGCGGATATGCGCCCTGTCCAGAACCTGCATAAAGCCGACATTTACCCGGTTAGGGAATGCCGGATGGGATTCCAGTATAGTACCTGTTTCGATGACCGGAAACCGGTCAATATCCTCAACTTTAAGGGTAATATGAGGATTACCCATAGACACAGCGGAAAATTCCACTGTTTCGGTACGATTAGACTGTTCAATAGTCAGAGTATAGCGATTATCGGCCACAGAATCATCCTCTGAAGGCACAAAGGGCAGAACACCCGGCTCAAAATCCGGCTGCCCCATATCAACAGTCACCTGATCATCATCGGTAATCGTCAGAGTTATAATACCACTATAGGTTTCCACCACAATGGTCTTTTTATCTGTTAATTTTTTTTCATACACAAAACGCGCAAAACACCGCGCCCCGTTCCCGCATTGCTCCACCTCACTGCCGTCGGCATTAAAAATCCGGTATTTAAAATCCACCCCATCCGTCTGTGTTGCTTCCACCAGCAATAATTGATCACAACCCACACCAAAGCGCCGATCCGCAATAAAGCGCACCTGCTCCGGTGTCAGTTCTATGGTCTGATTAATGGCATCAATAACAACAAAGTCATTACCGAGGCCGTGCATTTTAGTAAAACTTATTTGCATGTTTTGTTTATTATTGGTTGTTAGTTCACATTGTAGTCCGCCTCAGAATACGGTTTACCGGACAGCAAAAAACATATCCCCCCAACCAAAATCTATCATAAAATAAACAGATGCTAAATTTTACCACATTGCCTCCTCTTTCTCTGTACATCCACTACCCTTGGTGCGCAAAAAAATGCCCCTATTGCGATTTTAACTCCTATGCCACCGCCAATAACAGCGAGCTAAGTAATAAACAGGGCGATAAAGAGCGCGACATGGCCTATGTTAAAGCCTTATTACAGGATTTACAGCAGGAACTGCCATCTATCTGGGGCCGAACAGTTCATACCGTGTTTATCGGCGGCGGCACCCCCAGTCTGATCCATCCTGATGCCCTGCATGAATTAATAAGCCATATCAAGGCACTGCTTAATCTGCCGCCTATGGCTGAGATCACCATGGAAGCCAATCCCGGTACCGTGGATCAGGATAAATTTACTGCCTTCAGGCAGGCCGGCATTACCCGGCTGTCCATGGGCATTCAGAGCTTTGATAATGCACTGCTGCAGCGGATAGGACGCATCCATAATTCTCTACAGGCCAAACAGGCCATTAACCGGGCACAGGAAGGCGGGTTTGACAATATTAACCTGGATCTGATGTATGCTCTGCCGGGACAAAGCCTGCAGCAGGCGCTTGACGATGTACAGCAGGCTCTGGATTTTGATACCGCTCATCTGTCTCACTATCAGCTGACTCTGGAGCCTAATACCCTGTTTGCCAGCCAACCGCCCTGGTTACCGGATGATGATCTGGCCTGGGATATGCAACTTGAATGTCAGCAGTTACTGCGTGACCATGGACTGTATCATTATGAAATTTCAGCCTATAGCAAACCCGGCCAGCACAGCCGCCATAACCTTAATTACTGGCAGTTCGGCGACTATATGGGTATTGGTGCCGGTGCCCATGGCAAGATATCCGATGCATCCAGACAGAGCATTACCCGGCACTGGAAAGTGAAGCATCCGGCCTCTTATTTGGAAAAAGCTCAGAATTCCATTATGATTGGAGGGGAAGAACGTTTATCCAGAAAGGATATCGGCTTTGAATTTATGCTTAATGCTTCACGCCTGGTGGACGGCTTTGACACTGAAATCTTTGCCCTGCACACCGGCCTTGCCATTAATCAGATAGCAGCAGGGCTGCAAAAAGCCGTGGAACTGGATTTAATTGAGTGGGAACTGCACCATATCAAACCAACCGAACGGGGGCTTCGATATCTCAATGAACTACAGGCAATCTTCTTATAGCGACAGCCCAATTAGCAGCGACTCTGACGGGAAGGCCTCCCGTGCCGAATGTTATCTGGCCACCCAGCCGCAGCACGATAACCATGACCGGTATAACTATATCCATTATTGTTATACCAAAGAGGCCGTACGCAGGCTGGATGAGCTGATGGTTGAGGAAGGGTTGGTAGACAATAGCTACCAGCTGATGACCCGTGCGGCCGAACGTCTGCTGGATTTTATTAACCGTAATTATCCCCGTATAGAACACATTACCATTTTCTGCGGTGCCGGAAATAATGCCGGTGACGGCTATGTGCTGGCGTGACTGGCTAAGCTGCGGCGGCAGTATTGATTCTATGGAAGAGGTGCATTTTCAGGCTACTGACCTGATTGTAGATGCCCTTATCGGCACCGGCCTGGATCGTACTCTGGAAAACGAGTGGTATGACACTATAGCGGCCATTAATAACGCCGGCACTCCAGTATTATCCGTTGATATCCCCTCCGGCCTGTATGCCAATACCGGCTCTGTCCACGGTATTGCAGTCAAGGCCAATAATACGGTCACTTTTATTGCTCAAAAACAGGGTATGTACACCGCACAGGCCCGGCATTACTGCGGCAAAATTCATTTTTCTACTCTGGGAGTGGATGAATCCTTATACAATAAGGTTGAGCATAGTGCGATATTAATGGAATGGGCGGATGTGGGCGACAAATTACCCTGCCGCAGCCCTGTTAGCCATAAAGGGGATAATGGTCATATTCTGATCATCGGCGGTGACTACGGTATGGGCGGTGCCTGCCGTATTGCCGGTGAAGCCGCCTTACGCAGCGGTGCCAGGCTGGTCAGTATTGCCACCCGCAAGGAAAATGTCAGCGCCATTACCGGCTCCAGGCCGGAATTAATGGTACATGGTATAGAGCATCCTGATGAACTGGAGCCTTTACTGGAAAAGGCCAATGCCATTGCTATCGGCCCGGAACTGGGTACTCAGCAGTGGGGCATAGCCCTGCTGGATAAAATAACCCACTACCTGAAACACCTGCCCGATGACAGTCCGCCAATTTACTGCGTGGTAGATGCCGATGCTCTGAATATTATGGCTAAGCATAATGTGGTGATCCACAATCCGGATATTATTTATACCCCGCATTTTGGTGAGGCCTGGCGGTTGTTGAAATACAACTCTGAATGTCCCGATGAAAATACCGATCGATTTAATATGATCCGCTCTTTAAAAGAGAAGTACCACGGTACTTTTATTCTCAAAGGTGCCGGTATGGGCGACTGCCTCACCGGTATTATGGCGGCCTTACTGGGACAGGGGCTTTCAGTATCCGATGCCGCCTAGGTGGGTGTCTGCCTGCACGCCAAGGCCAGTGACCTAGCTGCAATTGATGGTAAAAACGGAATGATTGTCAGCGATCTGTTTCCCAAAATCTGGCAGATTTTAAATGACTAATCAGCTATTCCGCATTTAGGGCTATTCAGCACTTAATCTGTCCGCGGTATTCACCATCAGGCCCGTATAATTTGCCGTCACGAATAAAACCGCGGCTGCTGCCATCTGCATTTAAAAGGGTCTGGCCGCGGATCTGGCCGATAAAATGGCCGTCTTTATCATACATACGGCCTCGTTTAGTGATCATACCGATGTATTTGCCGCGGTCATCATACATACGACCATCCATTAGTTTCGATTTATAGCCGCCCTGCGAATCGGTCAGCTCAACAGCAGAAGCATTGCCGGCCAATAACATGACTGACATAAGCAGGCACAGACACCGTTTTATTTTCATAGTTTTATTCCTAATTTATCCCACATTTCATCCACTTTTTTAACAATTGCCTCATCTTTGATAATCGGTCGCCCCCATTCCCGGGTGGTTTCACCCTGCCATTTACTGGTGGCGTCCATACCCATTTTTGAGCCCAGACCCGATACCGGCGAGGCAAAGTCCAGATAGTCAATGGGAGTATTTTCCACCAGAAGGGTATCCCGTGCCGGATCCATACGGGTAGTCATAGCCCAGATCACATCATTCCAGTCGCGCACATTCACATCATCATCACAGACAATAACAAACTTGGTGTACATAAACTGACGTAAAAATGACCAGACCCCGAACATCACGCGTTTTGCATGACCGGGATACTGTTTTTTCATACTGACTACAGCCATCCGGTAAGAACAGCCTTCCGGGGGCAGATAAAAGTCCGCAATTTCCGGAAACTGCTTTTGCAGAATAGGTACAAACACCTCATTGAGAGCCACACCTAGCACCGCCGGTTCATCAGGTGGGCGGCCGGTATAGGTACTGTGATAAATGGGATCTTTACGCAAGGTGATACGTTCAATGGTAAATACCGGGAAGCTGTCTACTTCATTATAATAACCCGTATGATCTCCGAACGGCCCTTCCGGCGCCTCATCACCCGGTTCCAGGTAACCTTCAAGGACAATTTCACTGCTTGCAGGCACCTGCAGATCATTACCAATGGATTTAACCAGTTCGGTTTTGCAGCCGCGCAGTAAACCAGCAAAGGCATATTCTGAAAGAGCATCGGGTACGGGAGTAACTGCCGCCAGAATAGTGGCCGGATCAGTACCCAGAGCCACGGAAACCGGAAAGCGTTCGCCCGGATGCTGTTCCTGCCACTCCCGATAATCCAGGGAACCACCACGGTGAGCCAGCCAGCGCATAATTACCTTGTTTTTAGCAATCACCTGCTGACGGTAAATACCCAGGTTCTGCCGGTCCTTATTCGGTCCCCGTGTTACTACCAGCCCCCAGGTAATTAAGGGGCCGGCATCTTCCGGCCAGCAGGTCTGGATGGGCAGCTTATTTAAATCCACCTCATCACCTTCCCAGACAACCTTCTGACAGGGTGCCCGTTTAACTACTTTAGGTGACATATCCAGTACCTTGCGGTACATAGGCAGGGTCTGCAGGGCAGCTTTAAAGCCTTTAGGTGGTTTAGGCTCTTTTAAAAAGGCCAGTAACTGACCTATTTCACGCAAAGCTGAGACATTATCTTCCCCCATACCCAGGGCAACCCGACGGGGTGTGCCGAATAAATTAGCCAGTACCGGCACAAAATGACCCACAGGGTTTTCAAATAACAGCGCCGGGCCTTCGGCTCTGAGCACCCGATCGGCAATTTCTGTCATTTCCAGATTGGGATCAACAGGGTGTTTTATGCGCTTTAGTTCACCTATCTCTTCTAGTTTGTCAACAAATTCGCGCAAGTCTTTGTATTTCATAAAAACCTTTAAAAATAAATACTTAAATCAATCCCTCAGCCCAAAATTCAGACCGGAAAAGTTTAAAAAATATTAAAAAAATGAGTATTTGTTCATTGCATTGAACCAATTTCGAACTACACTGTCTATATGAGTAGATGACTTAATGCACACAGCAGCAGCGAGTTATCTATAGGTGTCTCGTGGAAGCAAGAGACTCCCTAATCATTACATTTCCTTTGATTATTTAATCAAGCCGGGGTTCATCCCGCCCCGGCATTTTTATGCCTGATATTTATTAACTGGACTATTTTTTTAACTGAGCAGTATTTTTTGCAACTTCAATTAAAGAAAGCAGAGCTTCATTTACTGCCTTTTCACTAGGAAAAGCTTTGGCCACTTCCGGCTCTAAAAGCACCAGATTGTGACCCTCCTGATAGGATTTTAAATATTTTCCACGCATTCCTTCGCCCAGATCTTTTCGGTCATATTCTTTTCTCATTTTATTACTAACCTTCTTCATATATTTTTCTTTCAGATTTAAGCATTTCCCTTGCACTGATAATCCTCATTTTCCCCATTCTTTCTGTATGTGAAATAATAAGATATCGATTGAATCTGGAAATACCAAATGTCAGAAGCCGTTCTTCATTAACACTATGATCCGGGTCATTACAAAAACAGTAGCTGCTTCATTAAAGGATACACCATGTTTTTTTAAATTTTTTACTTCCTTATTTTTGTCTCATTCAAATTCCATATAACACCTAAATTCTATAGCCGCCATGACGTCTGCGGTTTATGATATCCATAATCAGAATACCCAGGAAAAAACCTGCACCGCCTATAACAATAATTAGCAGGTATTCTTTTTTAAACCAGCTTTTACTGAACAGCGGCGGCTCTTCTTCCAGAACTTCGTCATTCACCTGAATTTTGATACTGCTTTCATTCTGACCAGTAGCCAAAGCGGCTATTTGGCTCAGTCGCTGTTTTAACTGACTGTTGATCTGCAGAGCATGTTCCTGTTGGACCTGTCTGTCCTGAAAATCCAGTTGCTCCCAAGCTTTCAGTTCTTCTTTCAGGCGGGCAATGGTTGCTTGGTATTCCTCAAGCTGGCTTTGCAGTTCAGTTTCATTATTACTTATATTAGCTACAGGCTGCCTGTGTTCCTCCCCAAGCTGTTCCTGCAGATCGGCAAGCTGGTTTTCAAGCTCGGTAACCCGGGCTTCGGCGGGTTTTTCCGGGATAATAAACTGGGAATAAAGCCAGCCTTTAGTACCGTCGTTTAACTGCACCTGGCTGAATTCCTTGCCCGCCTGCAAAACCTCAATGGCTTCCCCTCCGGTGACCAGTTTTACCACCGGACTGTCCATGGCCGCTTTGGTATGCAGACCGGTTTGCAGGTGGGTGGTGACATAATACTGTTCAGATTCAGCTGATACCGATAATGGCAATAATAACAGAGCAAAAAGCAGAGCAAATAGCAATGTATAATGCAGTTTTGATCTACAGTAACAACCAACCCCCAAATTCTGTATCATAAACACCCCTTAGATATTGTTATTATTATGTCGTGATACCGCTGTGTCTTAACAGGGCATCTATTTTCGGCTTACGCCCGCGAAAGCGAACAAACAGAGTCATAGGATCTTCCACTCCGCCCTTTTCCAGAATAGTCTGCATAAATTTTTCACCAGTTGCCCGGTCAAATATACCATTTTCCTCAAACAGGGAGAATGCATCAGCCGATAATACTTCCGCCCATTTATAGCTATAATAACCCGCCGCATAGCCACCGGCAAAAATATGTGAAAAACTGTGCTGAAAACGGTTAAAAGGCGGTGGCTTAAATACCGATATCTGATCCCGCACCTGGTCCAGGGTCTGCTGTACCTGCGGCTGACCATTAAGCTGGTAATTCATATGCAGTTTAAAATCAAACAGGCTGAATTCCAGTTGCCGGATCATCTGCATACCGGACTGGAAGTTTTTGGCTGCCTGTATTTTTTCAAACAGCTCATCAGGCAAAGCCTCACCCGTTTTATAATGACAGGCCACCAAGTTCAGAGACTCTTTTTCCCAGCACCAGTTTTCCATAAACTGGCTGGGTAGTTCCACTGCATCCCAGGGCACACCGTTAATACCGGAGAACCCGGCATAATCCACCTGGGTCAGCATATGGTGCAGGCCGTGACCGAATTCATGGAACAGGGTGGTGACTTCGTCATGGGTAAACAGCGCCGGTTCATCACCAATGGGCGGCGTCAGATTGCAGGTCAGGTAGGCCACCGGTATCTGCACCACACCCTGATCCGCATGGCGCACAATACATTCATCCATCCAGGCACCGCCGCGTTTTTGCGGGCGGGCGTATAAGTCCAGATAAAACTGTCCCCTTAAGGTACCGTTCTGATCGGTAATTTCATAAAAACGGACATCGGGGTGCCAGGTTTCTACCCCGGCTACCTCTTCAATACGAATACCATAAAGGCGCTTTACAATGGCAAACAGTCCTTCAATAACCCGGTGTTCGGGAAAATACGGTTTCAGCAGTTCCTGGGATATTTCGTATTGATGATGTTTCAGCTTTTCAGCCACATAGTTAAGATCCCAAGCTTCCAGTTCCTCCATATCCAGATGTTCCGAGGCATACTGTCTAAGCTGTTCAATATCCTGCAGGGCATCATCCCGGGAACGATCCGCAAGCTGCTGCAGAAAATCAATCACCTCATCCGTAGATTCAGCCATTTTAGTAGCAAGGGAATATTCCGCATAGTTTTTAAAGCCCAATAAATGCGCCATTTCCTGACGTAACTGCATGATTTTTTCCATATTTTCGGTATTGTCCCAGCGCCCGTCATCGGGCCCCTGATCGGAAGCACGGGTGCTGTATGCAGTATAAAATTCCTGCCGCACTGCCCAGTTGTCCGCATGGGTCACAATGGCAAAATAGCTGGGAAACTGCAGATTAAACACCCAGCCGTCTTTGTCTTCATGCTCCGCAGTCTGTTTCGCCATAGCCAGGGCTGAATCCGGCAGACCGGCCAGCAGCTGCGGATCGTTAATATGCCGGCTCCAGGCATTGGTGGCATCCAGTACATTATTTTCATAACTGGAACGCAGTTTGGACAATTGCTGACGAATTTCCTTATAACGCTGCTGTTTAGCGGTATCCAGATCAATACCGGAAAGGTGAAAGTCGCGTAAACTGTTTTCAATAATTTTTTTCTGGGCAGCACTGAGGCTATTAAATTCTTCACTGTCGGCAATAAATTTAATGGCTTTATACAGTTCGCTGTTCTGACCCAGTTCGGTATGGTACTCACTGAGCAGAGGCAGACAATGTTCATGGGCCGCCCGCAAGGGTTCAGAATTTTTTACCGAATTAAGGTGGCTGACCGGTGACCATGCCCGGCTAAGCCGGTCATCCATGTCCTGCAGGGGTTTTAACAAGTTGTCCCAGGTATAATAGCCCTGATTCTGCTCCAGCAGTTGAGCCAATTTAGTCCGGTTTTCTGCCAGCAGATATTCTATGGCAGGGATAATATGTTCAACTTCTATCTGACCAAAACGAGGCAGGGTGCTGAAGTCCAGCAGTGGATTATTCTGTAAAGGCGTATTCATAATTTCCAGCGTTATCTTAAGCGTATTCCGGATTTACCGGTTTTTTTGTTATTTTCTGTCCCTGATGCAGGCAATTACCGCCTTGCGGGACTATTCAATAAGAGCCAATATGACTATACTGAATCCAGTGCAAATTATACAGGCCATTAGTGTGCTATTTTCAGTGAATTGCAAACTTATCAACACTTTTTACCGGCATGGATCATTAATCCTTTATAAAGAGATAGGATTTATATTGCTACTGCTGATGCTGTTTATCAGCAGCCCAGGCACAGGAAGGTAATCCTGCTGCACAGTATTCCATCGGTCTGCTTTATGATCAGGGCAAGGGGGTAAAAAAAGATCCTCAAACCGCTTTAAAATACTTTCAGGCCGCTATTAAACAGAACCTGCCCGCTGCCCAGTATTATCTGGGCGTTAAATATTATGCCGGACTGGGCGTTAAAAAATCACCGGAAAAGGCTCTGGTTTCTGGTTCTGGTCAGTCGTGCCGCTGAGCAGGATCACCTGCAGGCCCAGTTTCAGCTGGCTTATTTTTATGACCGGGGTATCGGCACCCCGGTTAACCCCAAAAAGGCCACCCAATGGTACGCCCGTGCCGCAGAAAACGGTTTTGGTCCGGCTCAGCACGCTCTGGCCGCCCGTTATCTGACCGGTCACGGCACCTCTCTTAATCTGGAGCAGGGGGGCTGGCTTGAGAAAGCCACTGATCAAAATGATATGGATGCCATGCGCGATCTGGGCTTTTTCTATTACCAGGGTATGGGTGTTAAAAAGAACTGGGTCAAAGCCAGAAAACTGCTGCTGGATCCTGCCGAAGAAGGCAGTACCTTGGCACAGTATGTTCTGGGTGAAATCTATGCCCAAGGCGGTCATGACATAACACAGAATATCAGTCAGGCCCGGCACTGGTACAGCAAAGCCCGACAGTCCGGTAATAGTGATGCGGCAAAACGTCTTAAAGAACTTTCAGCGGGACATTCTGCAGGCAGTCATAAAAAACCAGCCACCGACAATCAACCACCTGGACAACCAGCGCTTTGCGCAACTGAATAATAATGATTACACTATTCAGATTCTTCAGGCCCAATACTTTGATACTATTCGCAAACTGATTGATCAATACCAGGACAGGCAGACCTATGTACTGAAAATTAAGCGTAATAATAAACTATTTTATGTACTTAACCTGAATTCTGGATAAGAACTAAAAAATATTGAACTAAATGCCTGTTTCTCGATCAGATCATTTAATGACCAAATCAAATGAATTTGAACAAGGAACAGGCAAGTGACTACTATA
>JANELJ010000190.1 GCA_024511395.1 Gammaproteobacteria bacterium
CTAAATCCTGAGTTCTAAATCCTGTAACCAGGTGCCGTTGAAAACCATCCTCTTAGCCCCAAACATTCTAGAATAATCAGAAATCAAGGAATATTATGAGTCAGCCGGATCCCTCTGCGGTTAAGCAATTTTTATTATCTCTACAGGACAATATCTGCTGCTCTCTGGAACAGCAGGATCAACAACAGACATTTTTAGAGGATGACTGGCGCCGGGAATCCGGTGGGGGTGGCAGAACCCGGGTACTGACAGACGGCGGGGTTTTTGAACAGGCTGGGGTTAATTTTTCCCATGTTACCGGTGATTCTCTGCCTCATTCAGCCACGGACAAGCGACCTGAACTGGAAGGCTGCTCTTTTGAAGCCATGGGAGTATCACTGGTAATACACCCGCATAATCCCTATATTCCGACGACTCATGCTAATGTCCGTTTTTTTATCGCCCAGAAAGAGGGTGCTGATCCCATCTGGTGGTTTGGTGGTGGTTTTGATTTAACGCCTTATTATCCTTTCCGTGAAGATGTAATCCAGTGGCATCAGCAGGCCAAACAGTGCTGTGATGATATTGAACCGTACTATTATGCTAAATACAAAAAATGGTGTGATGAATATTTTTATCTCCCTCATCGTCAGGAAACCCGTGGTGTGGGCGGTCTGTTTTTTGATGATCTGAATGAGCGTGATTTTGATCATTGTTTTCGTTTTATGCAGAATGTTGGTAATAATTTTATACCTGCTTATCTGCCTATTGTTGAAAAGCGTAAAAAAACGGCCTATGGTGAGCGGGAGCGGGACTTTCAGCTTTACCGGCGTGGTCGTTATGTTGAATTTAATCTGGTGTATGACCGGGGTACTCTGTTCGGCCTGCAGACCGGCGGTCGAACCGAATCAATTTTAATGTCTCTGCCGCCGCTGGTGAAGTGGCGTTATAACTGGCAGCCCGAATCCGGTTCTGCCGAAGCAGATTTATACGATAATTACCTTAAACCCCAAAACTGGCTGGATCTTTAATAATGACAAAAACGACAACTCACTCAGATGAACAGCCGGAACTGGTGCAGGAGTACCGCAATACCATAGGCCTGTTTGCTACAGGTGTTGTGGTACTGATCATCGAACATAAAGGGCAGGTACGCTGTATGACAGCCAATGCGGTCAGTTCCTTGTCGCTGGAACCGATCCAGTTACTGGTCTGTCCCTCTAAAAAAGCCGCCTTTTCCGAACTGCTGCATGACGGTGGGCATTTTACCGTTAATGTACTGGGGATCCACCAAGAAGAAGTTTCTAATTATTTTGCCGGGGCCAAAACTACAACCATAGAAAATGAAGTACATTATGACCGTTATTTCAGTAATACTTTCCGGGCGCCGCGATTAAATGACTGTATAGCTTCGTTTGCCTGTCAGATCACTGCACAGCATGATGGCGGGGATCACTGGATTGTAGTAGGGGAAGTTCTGGAAGTGTATAAAAATCCGTATAAGGAACCCGAGCCCCTGTTATTTTTCGGAGGCAAATACCATTATCCAGCTATTCCTGATGAAGAATATATTCAGCCCAGTGCGGATCCCTACAAATAAATGTCCGGCCTTTGATCAATGCTGTCTCTAAAGTCCCTGTCCATTATCCTGCTGCTTATTGCTCTGCTGGTGACTACAGGGTTTTTGCTGCGTACGCTTAAAAAACTCAGGAATAAACAGTTCAGTGCCGGCTTGAGTAATGGATTATACAGCCTGCTGGCTTTGTTTCTGGTTATTACCAGTGGTTTGATGGTCAGTAATGTGCTGGTTTATCACCGTCTGAGCCATGAAACGCCCATAGCTCAGTTGCATATAAAACCACTGGACAGGCAGTTATACCAGGTATCGGTTGTTTATTTGCCGGATTGTCAGCTCAGTCAGTTTACCCTGAAAGGGGATGAATGGCAGATTGATGCCAGAATAATTAAATGGCATAGCTGGGCCAACCTGCTGGGACTGGATGCCCTGTACCAGCTTGATCGCATCCAGGGCCGGTACCGCTCCATAAAGCAGCAGCGGCAGAATCTGCCTACGGTATTTAAACTGGAACAGCAGCCACAGCCAGATTTATGGGCTTTAAAAAAACAATACCAGTGGCTGCCCCTGCTGGATGCACAATACGGGCAGTCCGTATTTATGACCATGGCGCCAGATCAATGGTATGAAGTCCACCTGTCTCAAAGCGGTTTAATTGCCAGAAAAATTAATCGACAGCAGGTAAATAATCATTGTGCTGTTGCCCCTGTGATAAAATAATTATAACTTTACCCCGCCACTCAGTCTTAAAAAATTGAGTGGCGGGGTTATATTACCAATAATGAAGTATTATCCTGATGCCCAAAGTTGCTCGCAAAGTTAAAAGCCGTTCCCCGGTACAGAATATTTTCTCCTATGATAAATACTGGGCAGAATGCTATGGCGTGTCGGAATATCTGCCCCATACTCTGGAAGAAATGCAGTCCCTGGGCTGGGACTCCTGCGATATTATCCTGGTGACAGGGGATGCCTATGTGGATCACCCCAGTTTCGGCATGGCCTTAATTGGCCGTCTGCTGGAGTCTCAGGGCTTTCGTGTCGGTATTATTGATCAGCCTGACTGGAACAGCTGTGATGACTTTAAAAAGCTGGGTAGGCCTAATCTGTTTTACGGGGTCACTGCAGGCAATATGGACTCTATGATCAACCGTTATACGGCGGATCGAAAATTACGCCATAATGATGCCTACACGCCGGATGATCTTGGAGGTAAACGACCTGACCGGGCAGTAACGGTATATACCCAGCGCTGCAAGGAAGCCTGGTCAGATGTGCCGGTCATCGTGGGCGGTATAGAAGCCAGTTTGCGGCGTATTGCCCATTATGATTATTGGTCAGATAAGGTACGTCGTTCAGTATTGTTTGATTCCAAAGCGGATTTACTGGTCTTTGGCAATGGTGAACGGCAGATCACTGAAATTGCGCACCGTCTGTCCCGGGGAGAAGCTATAGACAGGCTGGATAATATCCGTGGTACGGCTTTTATTGTTAAACATGAGAGAAAAGGTTGGATGGAGATTGATTCCAGCCGGGTTGACCGGCCGGGTAAAGTGGATGCTGTGGTCAGCCCATATGAATGTACTGATGAAACACCCTGCAGCACGGATGGTTCAGTACCCGGGAAGGAAGAAATTGCCGTACCTTTAAAAAGCATCGTAAAAACGCTGGATCGGGGACGTTGTGTGATCCGCCTGCCGTCCTATGAAAAAGTCAAAGCCGATCCGGTGCTCTATGCCCATGCGTCCCGGGTACTGCATCTGGAAACCAATCCCGGTAATGCCCGGGCATTAGTGCAGCGGCATGATAATAAAGACATCTGGTTAAACCCGCCGCTGTATCCGTTAACCACAGAAGAACTGGATCAGCTGTTTGAGCTGCCCTATACCCGTCTGCCGCATAAGGATTATACCGGTAAAAAAATGCCCGCCTATGAGATGATCCGTTTCTCTATTAATATTATGCGTGGCTGTTTTGGCGGCTGTACTTTCTGCTCCATTACCGAACATGAGGGCCGGGTGATCCAGAATCGTTCAGAAGATTCCATTATTCGGGAAATTGAAGAAATTCGCGACCATGTACCTGAATTTAAGGGTTATATCTCTGATTTAGGTGGTCCGACTGCCAATATGTGGCGTCTGGCCTGTGATGATAAACAGATTGAAGCGGCCTGCCGCCGCCTGTCCTGTGTCTATCCTAGCATCTGTAAACACATGAGTACGGATCATGATCCGCTGGTGCATCTGTACCGGCGGGCCAGAAAACTGCCCGGCATCAAGAAAGTTTTTATTGCTTCCGGTTTGCGTTATGACCTGGCCGTGCGTTCACAGGAATATGTTAAGGAACTGGTCACCCACCATGTAGGCGGTTATCTGAAAATAGCGCCGGAACATACGGAGCAGAATACCTTAAGTAAAATGATGAAGCCGGAAATCAGTTCCTATTATGAATTTAAGCAGATGTTTGAAAAATTCTCTAAAGAAGCGGGTAAAGAGCAGTATCTGATCCCGTATTTTATTGCCGCACACCCCGGATCCAGCATTGAGGATATGGTCAACTTGGCTCTGTGGCTAAAAGCCAATAAGTTTCGTCTGGATCAGGTACAGAATTTCTATCCTTCACCCATGGCAACGGCAACGGCCATGTATCACAGTGAGCGTAATCCTTTAAAAAGACTGAGCTATAAATCAGAAAAAGTACTGACAGCCAAAGGTGAGCGTAGCCGGCGTCTGCATAAGGCATTGCTGCGTTATCATGATCCAAAAAACTGGCCATTGATCAGAGAAGCGCTCAGGGCCATGGGGCGACATAATTTAATCGGCAATGGTGAGCATCAGTTAGTACCCTCAGAAAAAAACAAAACACCTGATTCAGTGAACTTTAAAAGCGGCGGCCGGTCTAGACATAAGGCTGGAAAAACCATACAGACAAAGGGTGGTAAAAGAACTGGAAAATCTGTTAGAAAATAACAGAACTTCTTAATTGACTAAAGTTTAGAGCGACAGCTCACCCTTGAGAGTCCTGTTTCGCTCATGCATTCTTTAACAATTTGTTTATAACCAGCTGTTTTGAAATTGTTTTTATAACAAAGCTTCAAATCGCCTTAAAATATCCGTATCCGGCGGCTGGAATTTTTGGGACTTAC
>JANELJ010000191.1 GCA_024511395.1 Gammaproteobacteria bacterium
CTCCGGCTTTTGTGGCTCAAAATTATTTCCGGTTTGATGGGGTCTTTTATCAAACCAGAACAATCAGCCGCTTTAAACCTGGCTTGATGTCAGGCTTAAAACGGTATTATTCAGGTTGAACAAAATAACAACAATTAAATAAACAAGTCTATGGCCAAACGTAAACTGAACCGTCGTCAGCAATGGCGGATACAGAAAATCCAGCAGGAACGTTTGGACAGAGCCAGAAAAAAGCTCCGCAAATTATCCGATTCTCTGGACCATCTTGATAATACTCACTATCACGGCCTTGTGATCAGTCATTTTGGTGCCACACTCGATGTTGAAAAGCGGGATAATGAGAATAACAGCTCCGGTGAAATTATCCGCTGTGCCCTGCGGCAGAATATTGAATCCATAGTATGCGGTGATAATGTGGTCTGGCAGAAAATAAAAGACCTGCCTCCAGGCGAACAGATCCAGGGTGTAGTGACCGCTCTCGAACCACGCAAAAATGTCCTGGCCCGCCCTGATTTTACCGGCCAGATGAAACCGGTGGCGGCCAATATTGATCAAATTTTGATCGTCACCTCACCCATTCCTGAACTTAACGAAAGTCTTATTGACCGCTACCTGGTTGCCGCAGAACTGTCAGATATCAATGCCGTACTGGTACTCAATAAAATTGATATTTTAACGGACGATCAACAGGAACAGTTAAGCCAGCGGATAGAGATTTATCATAATATTGGCTACCCGATTATTCATACCAGCGCCAAAGCCCGTAATGGACTGGACAGTTTATACCAGCAGTTAAACAATAAATCCTCCGTATTTGTCGGCCAGTCAGGCGTAGGTAAATCTTCCTTAATTAATGCCCTGCTCCCCGAAGCCCGCATTAAAGAAGGCGAGGTCTCGGATGCCACCAATAAAGGCACCCATACAACCAGTGTCTCCAGACTGTACCATCTGGACAATACCCAGGTTCAAAATGCCATTATTATTGACTCTCCCGGTGTCCGTGAATTTGGTTTATGGGATATTGATAAAAATGAAGTTATTCACGGCTTCAGAGAACTGGAAGAATATGCCCAGTCCTGCCGTTTTAGAGACTGTAAACATATTAATGAACCGGGATGCAATATCCTGCAGGCACTTGAAGAAGGCAAAATTTCCAGGCAGCGCTATGAAAGTTATCACCGAATTATGGACTCCTTTGGGTAATAAAGTCCCTACCAGGATGTCAGCCCTTTACGCCAGAGATTAGCTTCAGACTGCCTTCTTTTGATAAAACCAGTGGTGGTTAACCAGTTCACATCGGCATAAGCCTTCCTGTTATAATGCTGAATACTTTAAGTGAAGTGCTCTCACAATATCAACTAATTCCTTCCCAGTTTATCAGGTTAATAATTGAAAGAATTTATTATAAAGTCTGGTCTTATTAAATCATAAACAATTTGTCTGAGTAAAAAATAACACTGACAGGAAAACAATGAGAAAAATTATAATTGGTTTATTATTATTTCAAGTTATTCTTATACTACTTGCTAACGCAGCAGATCCTTCACCTAAAAATGGCATAAACTGGTACACCTGGTCTAACGAAGCGTTTGAAACCGCAGAAAAAGAAAATAAACTGGTGCTTCTGGATATTGGTGCAGAATGGTGTCAGTTCTGTGCCAAAATGAAAGCAGTAACATATAAAGATCCTGAAGTGAGAAAAATAATCTAGGATAATTATATTGCTATTTATGCTGACATTGACGATTCGGAAGATGTTAACATGCTCTATGGGAAATTCGGTGTGCCGGGTACCATTATCCTGTCTCCCGATCGGGACGAACTAACAAAGAAACTGGGCTATATTTCTCCTCAGCAGATGCAGTAGCATTTGTTAGGTAATTTACAGGATGCTGCAGATATTCTTGAGCAATAACTTCTACAGCGATAAATATGGGTTAAAATAATTTAAAATGAAAAGACGGGATTTTTTACTGACATCAGGCACCGGGCTAAGCTCACTGTCCCTATCTGGAATTGTTAATGCGGCAATATGCTCAGATATACCGGCACCGTCTGTCAGGGAATTTACCCCACAGGACTGGCACATAATTGCCGCAGTACAAAATCATATCTTTCCATCTGAAGACCAGACTCCCGGTGCTGTTGAAATCCAGGCGCTGCGTTATCTGCATAATTATCTCGCCAATCCTGCAACCGATCCTGAAAATGTAAAGTTTATTCACTCCGGCAGCCGCCAGCTGCAGCAGTTTGCTGAAAAAAATCATAGTATTCCTTTTACTCAGTTATCCATTGATGAAAGAGAAAAGTTATTAAGGGAATTTGAAACCCGTCCTGAAGGCCGGCGCTGGCTGATCACCATCCTTAATTATGTCCTTGAATCACTGCTGACCGATCCCGTTTACGGAGGCAATCCTGACGGTATCGGCTGGCAGTGGCTGGAACACCGTGCCGGAGAGCCCCGTCCTCCTGCCAACAAACGTTACTGGCTTTTATAGGAGCTTATCAGCTAAATGTCTTATGATTTTGATATTTGCGTCGTGGGCAGCGGTGCCGGAGCCGGACCCATTATTTATACTCTGGCTCACGCAGGCTATAAGGTGTTAGTACTGGAAAAAGGCCCTTGGTACACTGAACAGGACTATTTTAAGGATGAATTAAAAACCTCTTTGCGGGGCGGTTATACTCCGGATCTGCGTGAACAGCAGCATGTGGTGGAACTGGAAAATGATGACGGCAGCTGGCGCAGTTTTCCAACTTATCAGTCCAGCTGGAATTTCTGGAACGGTAATGTAGTGGGCGGTTCCAGTAATTTTATGAGCGGATTTTTTCACCGTCTTAAACCCAATGATTTTCACCTACTGTCCAGTTACGGTCCCATTGAAAGAGCCAATATTGTTGACTGGCCTATCTCCTATAATAATATGGAACCTTATTATGACAAGGTAGAGAAAGTCGTGGGGGTGTCCGGCCGTGTGATTGATCACCCTTTTCAGGAACCACGCAGCAGTAAGGATTTTCCCTTTCCACCCACCACCGAACACCCCCTGGCCGAACATATTGACTGGGCCTGCGAACGCCTGGGCATTCATACCATACCCATGCCCAGGGCCATACTGTCTCAGCCAGCAATGAACCGAAAAGCCTGTGTTTACAGCGGTTACTGCGGCAGTTACGGCTGCGCCACCGGAGCCAAGGGCAGCTCCCGTGCAGCGCTTATTGATTCAGCTATGGCTACCGGGAATGTTGACCTGCGTCCCCATGCAATGGTGACCCATATTCACAGTGATCCGCAAGGCAAAGTCTGTGCCGTGGAGTATGTTGATAAAGAGGATAAAAAACACACGGCGGATGCCAGACTTTATGTGGTGGCCGCTCAGGCCATAGAAACCAGTCGATTACTGCTTAATTCGACTGGCTCAAAACACCCTGACGGCCTAGGTAATAATAGCGGCCAGGTAGGTAAAAACCTGATTTTTGCCGGTGGCGGAGCCGGCTCCGGACGACTGACCTATGATAAATTTTCTGAACAGCAGGTTACTGAGCTTAAGGAATTCGGCACCTTTGTTAATCGCTCTGTTCAGGACTGGTATGAAATAACAGATAAAGATATGTTCAAAAGCGATGCACCTCAGAAAGGTGGCACCATTGATTTTGTACACCTGCACCCAAACCCGGTGGCCAGAGCCAGTCGTCAGACCCGCAGTAATGGTCAGATCCTCTGGGGCAAACCGTTAAAAGATCGCTTAAAGGCGCATTTCACCGGCGGCCGTTATCTTAAAGTGGAAGCTTTCTGTGACTGGCTGCCTACTGACAATTCCCACGTTTCGCTGGATCACCAGGTTAAGGATAAATGGGGCCTGCCGGTGGCAAAAATTAAAGTGGATGTGCATGTGCAGAATTTAAAAGTCGGCTGGTATCTGGCTAATAAGTCAGCTGATATTATGCGTGAAATGGGAGCAGACAATGTGCTGGCCTTTGCATCAGGCGTACCGCCCACTAACCTAGTGGCCGGCGGCTGTCGATTTGGTACCGATCCTGAAAAATCAGTGCTTAACCCCGATTGCCAGGTACATGATGTTGAAAATTTATACGTAACGGATGGCAGCTTTATACCTACTGGCGGTAGTGTCCCCCATACCTGGACTATCTACGCCAATGCGTTCAGGGTAGCTGATAAACTACTTGAACGTCTGGGAGGACAGAAAAAACAGGTTTAGCGTGGTCTGGGCCTTTGTACCGGTGGCCTGACTGCATGAGGTCTATTATTAGGCGGCCCTGAACCGGGCGGTCTGCTGCCCGGGGGTTTGCCGGCAGGCGGTCTTGAACCCGGTGGTCGGGGTCTTAAAGGTGGACGACCATACGCTGGGATTGTCCAGTAAACATCATAACCATTATTGTTATTGTCCTGAACTGGCGGAACATAGGCGTTTCTTGAGCGCTCCAGTTGCAATTCTCTTTCAGTCTACAGGCGCATAGCACGTTCAGCTTCCTCTTCCGGAGACAGTTTTTTTATTTTCTGAACACTTTTTAATTGTTTATCCGGTTTCACTTTATCCGTAAACACGGGTACACCGTCCTTGCTCTGGTACTCATAAATTTTCTGTACCTCTTCAGCAAAAAGACTGCCTGCCGATAACAGGCTGACAAGTAG
>JANELJ010000030.1:0-8468 GCA_024511395.1 Gammaproteobacteria bacterium
CAGAGAAGAAATTATCCGTCAGGATTGTCTGTGTTATATGATGGAGAGGATAGACTTATAAAAGAAAAGCCGCAAAAAGCGGCTTTTCTTTTAACTATTACAAAAGCACAAAAGCGACTTAGCCGTTATTTTCAGGTTTTCGCTTTTTCCATTAGTTCATGGATGCGGGGTGCCAGGATCAGTTCCATGGCAAAGCCCATTTTGCTGCCGGGAACAACCATGTTGTTACGTCGGGACATGAATGAATCGGGGATCATGTTCAGCAGGTATGGGAAGTCCACATTTTTTGGATCTTTAAAGCGGATAACAATAAAACTTTCATCCGGTGTTGGGATATCACGGGCAATAAAAGGATTAGAAGTATCGACCGTAGGTACACGCTGGAAGTTAATATCTGTGCGTGAAAACTGAGGCGTAATATAGTGTACGTAGTCAGGCATACGGCGTAAAATGGTATCTACAATGGCTTCTGCAGAATAACCGCGCTGGGCATTATCACGATGGATTTTCTGAATCCATTCCAGGTTGACAATAGGCACCACACCCACCAGCAGATCAACGTATTTGGCCACATCGACATCACCGTCTCTGGCTCCACCGTGCAGACCTTCATAGAATAACAGGTCAGTGCCTGAAGGAATATTTTCCCATTCAGTAAACTGGCCGGGCTTTAAAGGAGCATATGGTTCGGCTTCTTCTTCGCTGTGCAGGTAGTAACGGCGTTTACACATACCGGTTTCGCCGTATTCCTTGAAAGTTTCTGCCAGAATATCAAAGTAGTTGGCTTCAGGGCCGAAATGACTGAAGTCATCCCCTTTTTCTTCGACAGCCACTTTCATGGCTTCACGATCATAACGGTGATAGCTATCACCTTCAATCACGGCTGGATTGATATTTTCACGGAAGAAAATATGTTCAAACGCATTTTTTACAGTAGTAGTACCGGCACCGGAAGAACCTGTTACGGCAACGACGGGATGTTTAGTAGACATAATATGTTCCTTATTGTATTTGCCTAGAAGCTAATAGCACAGGCGACTTGAATATTAGATTAGGTGAATATTAACCTATTTCGGAAAAAGTTACAAAAAAAGAAGCGTTGAGCGGAAGAGCAGCGCTACTCTCGGGCAATGGCCTGATAGCCAATATCGGTACGATAAAAGGCATCTTTCCAGTAAATTTTTTTCACTTGTTCGTAAACCTGTTTCTGGGCTTCAGTTACGGTATCCGCCAGGCTGACTACACATAAGACACGGCCGCCATTGGTGACTACCTGGCCGTCTTTCTCAGCGGTACCGGCATGAAAAACCTTGTTATCGGCATCATCTACTTGATCCAGTCCCTCTATGGGCAGGCCTTTTTCATAGTCATCGGGGTAGCCGCCGGCCGCCATTACCACACCGATGGCAGCGCTGGGATCCCATTGGGCGGTTATAGTATCCAGTTTTTTATCAATAGCGGCCTGGCATAGTTCGACCAGGTCTGACTGCAGACGCATCATAATTGGCTGAGTTTCCGGATCGCCGAAACGGCAGTTGTATTCCAGTACCTTCATTTCACCTGCCGGGGTAATCATCAGCCCGGCGTATAAAAAACCGGTGTAATCATGGCCTTCAGCCGCCATGCCTTCAATGGTAGGAATAATTACCGTCTGCATCACTTTTTCTGTAATTTCATCGGTCACCACCGGAGCAGGGGAATAAGCCCCCATACCGCCGGTATTCGGGCCTTTGTCGCCATTGTCACGGGCTTTATGATCCTGGGAAGTGGCCAGCGGCAGGACATTTTTACCATCAGCCATAACAATAAAGCTGGCTTCTTCACCAGTGAGAAATTCTTCAATAACTACCCGGTGACCGGCATCCCCAAAACGATTGCCCGCCAGCATGTCTTCCACTGCAGCAATGGCTTCTGCTTCACTCTGAGCCACAATAACACCCTTACCGGCAGCCAGACCGTCGGCCTTAACAACAATAGGTGCACCCTGCTCTTTAATATAGGCAACAGCCGGTTCAATTTCAGTAAAATTCTGATAAGCCGCTGTCGGGATATTATGCCGGGCCAGAAAGTCCTTGGTAAATGCCTTGGAGCCTTCCAGTTGTGCCGCCCCCTGAGTGGGACCAAAGATATCCAGCCCCTGTTCATTAAAGGCATCCACTACTCCAGCCACCAGTGGAGCCTCAGGCCCGACAATGGTCATGGCAATGTCATTCTGCTTAACAAAATCAATCAGACCAGGAATATTCGTAACCCCAATATCAATATTAGTCAGTTTAGGTTCACGACCAGTACCGGCATTACCCGGCGCCATAAAAACCTCATCCACTAGGGATGACTGCGCCGCTTTCCAGGCCAGCGCATGCTCCCGACCGCCATTACCAATTATCAGAATTTTCATTTTTAAACCTGCTTGTGGGGGAAATAAATGGGGGTATTTTAGCATAAAAAAGAGCAGCGCTGCTCTTCTATGTTACCACTTCCTCATACTCCATCTCCCCAGACTGCTTAAGTTTCTGGCGGGTGTTGTATATCAGTTCTTTAACGTCGGATACTTCGAACGTCCGGCCTCGGCCTCCGGAGGGCTCTTTTTATAACTGGGATTATTTGGTGTAAATCGTTGTAAAACAATGATATAGGTGGTTTTCACCTGGTTTTTATGTATACATTAATGCTATTAAAATCTATTTAAAACAATTTGTGTGGGCACAAAAGTTCGTTTCTAAATTTAGTGTTTTTGACGCCTGCTCTTGGTTTTTTATGAGCAAGCAATATAAGTAAACTCTAAAATACTTGTGTGTCGATAAAATTAATGGAGTTAATCTGAATCTGGAAAGACAATTTATATATTAGTAAATTATGATATTCTGGGGTGTTTTCCAGTGGATACCATCTTGTCTTCTCTAACTATGCCTGCTGCTTCTGATGAGTTTATTTCCAAATCAACCCCCTTCATATCAAGAAGTGGTTTTTGAGTTAACAGGTTTATTAGTATCTAATGATATTGTTTGGACGATATTCAAATATCAATTGGACGGTGTTTGAATAACGTACCGTTATTTTTCTATTATTTCAAAGAAGGTGTGTTATGTTCCCTCGGTATCCTGGGTCGATCAGTTTTATTGGTTAAGACTGGAATTTCTTAATCGGCCATTGACAAAAATTAACCATTTTGGATGAACAGCGGTCGTTATACCTGAAAGTTTTCAACCTTGAATTACTTATTTCTGACTTTGTTATTATTAACTAATACACTATTTTTTAATAGATGTACAAAATTATGTACTGTAGAATGTACGTTAAACGATGGAGGAATATATGGCTACTCATAGAATATTAGCTGAAGAGTTTGTTTCAGTCTCAGAAATGCGTAAGCATCCGGCCGATTATTTTACAGACCGCCCCATTGCTGTAATGAATAAAAATCAAACAGCTGGTTACATGGTAGGAAAAGAATTATTCGAGTCTATGGTTGATCTCATTAAGCAATTGCAGCCACAGGAAGAATTTACTGCCAAATTTCAGCCATTTCTCACCCAGCTAAAAGCCGCAACTAAAGGTTCTTATGAATTTTTTGCAAATGCAAAAGAAGAGGAGCCTGAGGATTTTATTGAGTGAAAATCAGGGTATTTCACCATAAGTCGTTAGAATTACTCTTTTCAGACCTGGAACTTGATTTGGTGGCTTTGAAGGATGATTTTAAGAAATATAAAGAATCCGGAAAACTTCCTGGTAACTTTGGGCGTGACGTCCTGTATAATCATCCCAATACCTTACCCATAGTGCTGCAAGAAAAAATCTCACATATTCATCTGGAAGATCCAGATAAACCATGGCATTACTATCTCCAGATGCACACAATCAGGCACTAAACCGTACCATTATGTTTAATCCTGGAAAAATGGCTGAACAACCTAGAAGCCGGTATTAAAACCCGGCATAGTTCTCAATAACTGCTCCTAACGGTGTGTTCCGTGTCATCCTGAGTGCCTGTCGTCACTCAGGACAGAAATGCGATGATAAAACCAGGGCTTTATCATGGTTTGCCAGACTGGGGGCTGGCATTCTGCCAACATCCATCATCGACATTTTTAGACTTGTGGTTTACAATATGCTAATTAATATTAAATTTGTAAACCAAGAGGGAGTGTCGGCTATGATAGGTGCAAGGCTTCATCGTGCTAGAAAAGCCGCTGGATTAAGCTTACGGGATCTCGGAGAAAATATTGGTGTCAGTCATACTGCGGTAAGCAAATATGAAAAAGATCTGCTGATGCCATCTTCAGGGCAGCTGATTAAATTGTCCAAAGCTTTGGGTGTAAGGGCCGAATATTTGCTGCGCCCTATATCCGTTGAAATTGAAGGAATTGAATATAGAAAACGATCAAATACTCCAAAGTTAATTCTCAATAAAATTACTGCTGATGTTTATGAACAAGCAGAAAGATGGGAAGAACTTTTACAGCTCTATCCTCAGAAACCCGTTCCTGATTTTAAATTACCAGAGTCATTACCCCAGAGTGTAAATTCTGATGAAGAGATTGAAGCAATATCAGAACTAATGCGTCATGAATGGGACTTGGGTTTAAACCCAGTGTCAGATTTAATTGATACCCTGGAATCCAGAGGTATTCTGGTCATTGTAAGTTCGGTTGATTCAAATAATAAATTTGATGGCCTGGCAGGAAAACTTGGTAATAAACCCGTTATTGTGGTTTCAGAAAATTGGCCTGGTGATCGTCAAAAATTTACTTTAGCTCATGAATTAGGTCATTTAGTCCTTGCTGGCCGACTCCCAGAGAATATGGATGAAGAAAGAGCCTGTAATTTATTTGCAGGTGCATTCTTATTACCTCGCTCTGCAGTTTTTGAAGCTTTTGGTGAACATCGACATGCTTTGGATTTAAATGAGCTGCATATGCTTAAAGAAGAATATGGACTGAGTATGGCTGGAATTATCTATCGAGCATTCCAGTGTGGGATTATTAGTGAGGGCATGAGACAAAGACTTTTCAGGCTGTTTACTCAACGTGGGTGGAGAAAAGTTGAACCAGGGAAAGCTTATCCTGCAGAAAAAACCTGGCTTTTTTCAAGGCTGGTATATCGTGCATTAGCTGAAGATTATTTTGGTGAATCAAAAGCAGCTGAATTACTAGGCTTATCACTGAGAAACTTCCGTAAGGAAAGTAAATTGGAGTCAGTGAGTGCAGATACTTATCAGTGATGCCAATGTCATCATAGATATGGAAGATAGTGGTTTAACAGAGTTAATGTTTAATCTACCTTATCAATTTGCAGTCCCAGATATCTTATTTCATGATGAGCTGGAAGATGAGCATCCCAACTTACTTGAGCTTGGTTTAGTTGAGTTGGAACTTTCTTCAGAAACTGTAGAAAAATCAATTGAACTTGATCTTTGTTATAGAAAACCGAGTCGCTATGATTGCCTGGCATTAGCTGCTGCTTTGCAGGAAGAATGTCCACTGGTAACATGTGATAAAGCACTAAGAAAAGCGGCACAACAAGAAAATGTCGAAATTAGAGGCACAATCTGGTTAGTTGATGAATTAGTTAAGCATGAGCTTATCAACAAAGAGCAAGCTATTAAAGCATTTAAAGATATGAAAGAGGCTGGAAGTCGCTTGCCGTGGAATGAAGTTGAAAATTTTTTAAATCGAATCTGACTATAACAAGGTCTACTATAGAATAAAAAGAAAAACTATGGATAAAAAAGACTGATCTGTCAACACTTTTCCGGACACTTATTTTCGCCCATAAAACACAAAACAAGTCTTGCTTTAAACCAGTATCATCAGTTTTTTAATAAAGCAGCAAAATGAAAGAGTAATATTATCGTTTAATGAGTATTTTACTCAGATAATGATTATTGTACAAAAATGTAATTGTATGGTTTAAAAAGTGTTCAATTTTATGCTTTAATTTAGAAAAATAAACAGATAAGCCATTTAACCAACTTATGATTGCATAACTATTTGCCATGATTACTTTATGAGCAATAAATATAAGAAAACCCTAAAGCAGATATCTCTTAATAAAATCCAGGGCTATCATCCTGAAATTGTAAAGACAGTTGCTATATTAGCAAACTGTAATTTTGTCAGGCGAATGGATGTTTTGTCAGATGATGCACTTTTACAACTTTTGGACATACATCCGATTTTTTTAAATAAAGTTTCAGATAAATATCATGTTGTTGGCGGGTTCAGATCATATCAATTAGCATTAGCCAATGTTAATGAAGAATTAAAAGTAACTTGTCTTGTATACAATAACTTACCAAAAGAGAAGATAGTTGAAATAGCTCAAACCGATCTATTGGGTTCGGTTATTCTGCACAGTTTGGGTAGTAAATCAGTTGCACAAATTGAAGCAATTATAAGTGATATTGGATCTGATGCGGCTAACAAAATTGCCCCGGGGTTAAATTCTACGCGTGCTATTACGAGATTTGAGAAAATTAAGTGACTGAGTTAGAAAAAATAATCTCTAAACTGCCGATTTCTGAGCATAGCAAATCATTAATTCCGGATTATATTAATTTTATTCAGGCCCCAGTTGGATTGAAAGCTCTGGCGGGTGTGTCTGAAGTTTATCTGGAACTGGTTAACCTCGGTGGTTTTCAGGATTTTCCATATGCTCAGGCATCAAAATTTTCCTCATTAGCAAAAGAAATTGTTGATTCTGAGCAAAAATTACAAACAACTCTTCCAGAACTGGCAACGAATCGCCAAAAAAAGTGACTACCGCGTTACGCGGAGTTTATACAGACTATCCAGCCTACGCGCTTTTTTACTATAAAAACAATATTAATCCAGGCGCATTTCTTCGCTTGCAGCAGGCAATGCTTGCAGGCATAAATCTGCCTCAGGGGATTTACCATTTTAAAAAAACAGATTTTGCAATGTATGGGCTGGCTGTCAGAGAGTTGACAGATACAAAAGAAGGACGTGAGTGGTTAAAAAATGTAGATCAGGATGAACTGGATTCCTTTAAAAAAATTCAAATTGCTATTGAAGAATTAATAAATGATTTGGAATCATTGGAAGATTCTGAGGATAGCAAGAAACTGTACTGGCTCATACGTCAATTGAGAGCATCTCACCTGTTTTTTGATGTTGCTACAAATAAAAGCATAATACGGCGAACTGTAAGTCAAATTGGAAGTCAAGTAGCTTTCGTAAAACTGCGAAATTCACTTGGAATACGTGGTGTCAGTGATATTGGTAAGGATCAATATTGCGAATTAAAGGTCCTGGGTGATCTGGATGATATGAGTGAACATCCAGCAATTTATTCAGTCAATAAAATGCCGGATAAAGGGGGGTTTTAGATGAGTTGGAAAAATTGGGGGTTGAGCATCAGGAAATAGAACAGCAATATGAATTTATCTTTGTAAAATACCAGGATATTCCGGCCTACGCTCAAATTGCATCAACCATGGTTTCGATCTTCTGGACTATATTCGCGGTGTACCTCCAGAGCGGGTGTGGGAGATGCATCTTGCCGGGCATACCACCAATGCTTCGGGAAAAATCATGATCGATACCCATGATATGCCTATCCGGGACGAGGTTCTGGACCTGTATGCGCAGAGTTGTGAACTCCTGGGTCCCGTATCTACCATGAACGAGAGGATGACAATATCCCACCCTTGGCAGAGCTGCTGGATGAACTGCAGCGGGTGCGGGAGGTCGGCAGCGCTTGCTGGGGAACGGATACATGAAGGGCCTGGAAGAGCTTCAACATGCTTTTGGCAACTATCTCACGGGCGCTGATACTACAGTTCCCAGGAACGTGGCCGGGGATGACAAGGCCGACCTCAAAGAGCGCATGGATCTCTACGCAGGAGCCTATCGTGCCCGCCTGGCGGAGAGTCTGGGCGTGGATTTTCCCTGCCTGTGGGTCATGTTCGGGGATGATCAATTCTATCAGTTGTGCTTGGATTACATTCGCCACCATCCTTCTACTTTTTCATCCATCTATCGGCTATTCCCAGGTGGCGGAAATGGCGGCGTTCGAATGGGCTCAGGGCATGGTGTTCGATGCCCGGGATGCGCAGCACCTAGCGGCTATGGCGCCAGGACAATGGCCAGATATGCACTTCAGTTTCACTCCAGCTCTACAGCGTCTAGATCTGGAGTGGAATATCCCGTTGCTCTGGGCAGCTCTGGACCGAGAAGATGACGCGTTGCCCGAATTGGAGCAGCAGCCATGTCCTGTGGGCTGGCTGTTATGGCGTTAGAATCTGACCCCCGGTTGGCGGCTGGACGTGGATGAGGCCTGGGCACGGCCTGATTTGCGCGATCAGCTAAGCCGTGGCCCGCCGCCATCCTGCCGGTTTAAGGTGCCGCGTTGTTTTTCTCTTCTCGAAAGCCATATTTCCAGCTCCTGGCTGTTGATCTTGATGTCATCCGTCAGCAGGCGCTTGGCAAGCGCCGGATCCTCCAGAG
>JANELJ010000030.1:8568-12125 GCA_024511395.1 Gammaproteobacteria bacterium
TCCAGAGCATCATAGTGCAGGCCAAAAGTGTCTCTCGTATAAAGATTGCCCTTGGGTTCATGAAAGAAACAGCCGTGATGATTGGCGTGCCTCGGAGTATCGATGAACAGCAGCTGATGGCGGCCCATGGATAGCTGATCGCCATCCTGCAGGGCTTGGCAGTGTTTTTCAGGCGCAGGTATGATATTGCCGAAGGCGCGGGAATAGAAAGCTTCGCCATACACAGCCATAGCGCCCTGCTCCGCCGGCATGATCTAGGTGTACGTGGGGTAGGCAGTATCCAGCGTAGCTGGGACGGTTGAGAGCCGTGTCCAGGCGCCAGCAGTCGGTGCCCGTGGTGTGGTAGTCCAGTGCGTATATGCTCATTGTTGCTTTTCCTCCGGGAATGGCTTAGAATTTATATGGCTCTCCAACCAAATATGTCACCTTCAGTGAGTGCTTCAAACAGGGCGCGGCTTGCAGGCAATGGCAAGCCCTTGTCAAAAGCCGCAAAGCTTCCGCGTCTGACCTACATCCTTGAAGGCCACACCGATATGCGCCCTGTTTGAAGTGCCTAAAAATTGATATTACAAGGAAAGGCCACCCGCGCAGACAGGGCGGCTGAGGGCGATATATTTGGTTGTCGGGTTAATAATTTGCCCAAACTAGGCAGACAAGCATAAACCAAAACAGGGGTTGACATGAAAAACTACAGGATCAGCGTGCTGGCGGCAGGAATGGCTCTGGCATTGGGCACTGGGAGCCTTCAGGCTCTGGAATTTTCCGATACCTACTTCTTTGGAGACAGCCTTACGGACAGCGGCGCCTTCAAAGGCAACCCGGATGCCAGGGGAGATGCCAAGTTCACCACCAGCCAGGCTAGGGTCTGGGCGGAGCAATTAGCGGATTTTTTTAATCGGGAGGCCCTGGCCAATAATACGGACAACTTAGGCACCAACTATGCCCAGGGCGGTGCACAGGTGACAACGCCTTTTGGCGTGGGACAGACGTCCTCACCCCAGAACGCCCTGCCTATTTCCCAACAGGTCGACTTTTATCTTCAGGATCACAAAAAGGCAGAACGTAACGCCCTGTACAGTATCTGGGGTGGCGCCAACGATGTGTTTTTCAACATGGGTCTGGTTGGCGTGGGTCTGCCCCCGGGAGAAGCGGCGCTGAACATGGGCGTCAGCGCACAGGATTTGCTGGGACTGGTCAATAGCCTTTCTGATGCTGGCGCACGCTATATTCTGGTGCCCAATCTTCCCGACATAGGCGCTACCCCCGCCATGCTGCTGGACGCAGTACAGCACGCCGGAGTCGGCAATCCTGCGGCCGGGGATGCCTTGGTGGCGGCTGCCACAGTACTGGCTATGGGGGGCGCGGATCCAGCCACAGTGCAGGCCAATGCCCTGGCGGCAGCAGAGGCGGTTCTGGGGATGCCGGTCGGGAGCTTGACACCTGTTTACCTGCAGAACGTGGCGCTGGGCTCAGGACTGTCTTATGTTTTCAATGCCGCTTTGCAGGCGGGCATCAATGGCAGCCACGCCAATATTATCAGCCTGGATATTCATACCTTGTTTGGCGAGGCTATGGCAAATCCGGGGTCTTTCGGATTGATCAATGTAACCGGTACGGCCTGCACCACGCCCTTGAGCCTGCAGTGTACTGCCGATACCCTGGTGGATCCCCGGGCGATTGGCCTGTTCTTATTTGCGGATGCGGTGCATCCTACTGCCATTGCCCACCAGATCATTGCTGATTACGCCATTTCCGTGGTGACTGCACCGGCGTTGGTGGCCAACCTGCCCGAGGTGGTTCTTGGCCAGGTGCGCAGCAGCCAGCAGCAGTTGCAGGCGCAGATCGCCATGGGCTTTGGGGACGGTTGGTCGTTCTTTGCCAATGGCCCCATGGGCGGACAGGATCTTCAGGCAGCCAGAGCGGATGATGCCAGCCTGATGGTTGGAGCCGCCTGGCGCATGAACCCGTACTGGGTATTTGGCGGTGCGCTGGAAGGGGCGTACAGTGATGTGGATTTTGCCCGGGACATGGGAAGCTTCGAAGCCAAGAGTGCCCTGTTGTCAGCTTTTGTCGACTACCGCCGGGGCAACTATTTTGCCAATGCCATTGTCAGCATTGGTCTGAATTTTAGTCTGGACAGTATCGAACGGGTGATAGCCATGGGCAACACCACACGGCTGGAACAAGGCAGTACCGATGCGGACGCTTGGGCCATCAAGATCCTAGCGGGAGCCACGCTGCTTGAAACGGGTGGTTTGCAGGCCGGTCCCTTTGTCAGCGTCAACTACCAGACTGTAGATGTGGATAGCTACCGGGAGCGGGGCGCACGTTCCACTTCCATGAATTTTGCTTCCCAGGATCGTGATTCTCTGTTGCTCGAAGGCGGCGTGTTTGCCGACTACAGCCTAGGGGGAGGAAGTCTGCATGGCGCTCTGTCCTATGAAGCCGATCTGCAGAACGATAGCCGCAGTGTCACAGCAGGACTCAACAGCCTGTCGGGCAGCCACTTCAAGCTGTATGACATCGAGGGCTCGGATTATTACTGGAAACTGGACCTGGGATACAGCCGGAATATGAGCAAGGAGGTGGCTCTGGGGATCAACTATTCCCTGAGAGGCGGTGAGAATGACAACGATCACCAGTTCATCAATCTGGGCATCAATGTGGATTTTTGATGTGGAAAAGCATTTGTGCTCTGATGTAGGTCGAGCTTCAGCCCGATAACAGCGGCCACAGCAGAGCAATGTCGGACTGAAGTCCGACATGCGGATATGATTGAATCGATACGCTGGAGCTATTTATCGTCGTCCTTGCCTGCGATGCTCAGCTTGTCCAGGCGGTAACGGAACGAACGGAAGCTGATGCCCAGCAGGCTGGCGGCGGAGGTCTTGTTGTCGCCGGCTTTTTCCAGCGCCTGGAGCAGAATGTCTTTTTCGATTCTGACCAGATAGTCTTCCAGGTTCTCTCCGGACATAGGCTCTTGAGGGGCAGCGCTGCTTTCTTGGCTAGGGGAAAGCTCCAGCAAACCCAGATCGTCTAGGGTGTTGATGCCATTTTCACAAAGGGTAAAGGTGCGTTCCAGGATATTTTCCAGTTCCCGCATATTGCCGGGAAAGGGACGGCGCTGGAGTGCTTCCAGGGCCGTTTCCTGTAGTGTTGGCACGGGCTGCTGGTAGTTGCTGGCAATGTTTTCCAGCAAGTGTTGTGTCAAACCGGGGATATCTTCAATGTTGTGGTCAACTCCAACCGGACACCTGGCTAAGCACGTTGCTCAAATTCGATGGGCGTCAGGTCACCCAATGTCGTATTGCAGGCGATCTGAGTTGTAGTACGCGATATAAGCTCTCACGTCGTCCACAGCGGCTTCCCGGGTCAGATACACATTCCACAAGTCAGTCATTCCCGCTTCAGGCTGCTGAAGAAGCGCTCCGTCGGCGCATTGACGCTCCTATGTCAAGTAAGCAAGGCAGCGTCCTTCAAATCAGCCAGAATAATTGGATATAACTCTCTAATAATATAACGCTTCAAACATCGATGGATCTCTTTTAATGATTTAC
>JANELJ010000401.1 GCA_024511395.1 Gammaproteobacteria bacterium
CTTTTGTGGCTCAAAATTATTTCCGGTTTGATGGGATATTTTATCAAACCAGAACAATCAGCCGCTTTAAACCTGGCTTGATGTCAGACTTAAAACGGTATTATTCAGGTTGAACTATTTAGTGCTCAGGCCATTACTTAAAATGGTGGATGCCACCCGTTTTATTTCGGAAGGACAGCATGATTTACGTCTGGACATTAGCCAGCAGGATGAGTTTGGGCATCTGGCCCGGTTTTTAAATAAATTACTGGATCAATTGTTTGAAGAGCGCACTGCTGACCTGGAAATTGCCCGGGATGAAGCACTTAAGTCCAACTAGGCTAAAATGCTGTTTCTGGCTAATATGTCACATGAAATAAGAACTCCTCTGAATGCTATTCTGGGCTATGCAAAGCTGCTAAGTCATGATAGTGAGCTGAGTGAGAAACAGCAAAAATCTCTGCATATTATTGAACAGAAAGGTAATCATTTACTGAGGGTTCTGAATGATATTCTGGATATCTCCAAAATTGAAGCAGGGAAAATGGAGCTGCATAAAAGCAATTTTAATCTGTACCATTTGCTGACCGGAATTGCCCAGATGTTTCAGGAGCAATGTACAGAGAAAGGTCTGAACTGGTATGAAGAATTCAGCCTGAGTCATACGCAACTGGTATACAGTGATGCTCAGAAATTACGACAGATTTTAATTAATCTGATTGGTAATGCCATTAAGTTTACTGAACAGGGAAGTATCAGTCTGACGGTGAAAAGAATTGATAATGAGTACTATTATTTTGAAATTTCTGATACCGGTCTGGGTATAGCAGAGGATAATATAGAAGCTATATTTACCGGTTTTCATCAGGCTCCACAGGGTGCTGATAAAAGGGGGGCTGGTCTGGGGCTTGCCATTACCCGTAGTCAGTTACAGTTACTGGGTTCAGAAATTAAAGTTGAATCTGAGACAGGAAAGGGCAGCATCTTCTCTTTTACCCTGGAACTGGAAAACGTCCAGGATGGGATAGAAATTGTGCATGATAATATTACAGAAATTATTCGTCTGTCTTCTTCGGATATGGTTAAGGCTCTGGTGGTTGATGATAGTGAGTTGAGCAGTAATCTTCTGGTTGATATGCTTGAAGATATTAATGCCCTTGTTAGTTCGGCGGCTAATGATCAGGAAGCACTTCAGCTCATAGAACAGGCTGATGTAGAAAGCAAACCGGATATTGTTTTTATGGATATCTGTATGCCGGTAATGAATGGTATTGACGCCGTTAGACAGATAAAACAGAATTATGGTGATCAAATTGTCTGTGTAGCAGTAACATCAACCATTATTGAGCAGACTGATAGTCAATATTATCAGGCCGGATTTGATGACTATATTGCCAAGCCTTACCGTTTTGAAGCGGTATTTTAATGCATGAAAAAACACCTGCAGATAGATTTTGAAAATAAAACTCCTTTGTTAAATAGTTCAACCTGAATAATACCGTTTTAAGTCTGACATCAAGCCAGGTTTAAAGCGGCTGATTGTTCTGGTTTGATAAAATATCCCATCAAACCGGAAATAATTTT
>JANELJ010000192.1 GCA_024511395.1 Gammaproteobacteria bacterium
CATGAGTGCGGCATAATTCAGTGACCGGCACGCCTAATTCAGCTTCTTTCAGAATGCCGATGATCTGGACTTCTTCATTGTAGGTTCTCCTCATTAATAATTTAATGGGAAATTCTACTTATGAAAAGAATTATTTTTCGGGGGGATTACCGGTGGGATTATTTGGCGGTTACTTTATATAACGACTGTATAAACTTTCAAACGCAGAGTGACTGCCGCATGCATAGTCTTTTATAAGCTGTTCGTCAGTTTTTTCAGTGATGGACTCAGTCATACGCTAAGAGTATAGACGTTCCGTTATAAAAAAAGGGTTAAAATTGATTAAAAAACCGGGGTTATAATTTTTTAATGTGCTTAAAGACAATAACCGGCAGTTGATACAGGCTGTAAAACCATAATAATGGATCCAGCAGGTAATCCCAGATATTCCGGCTTTCAAGCAGGTTTAACTGCCAGGTGATAACGCTAAGCAGAATGCAGGTCAGTAACAGGGTGTTTTGTTTTATATAGGCATAAGCGGCCAGAAGTAATAACAAAGCAGTTACTGTTAGTGGGGCTGTCATTCCGTGGCTCTGGTTTAAATAGCCCCAGGCATAAGGATCCACAGGGCTATAGCCCTGTGCGAAGGGATAGAGCAGCAGGCCGGCCAAGGCAGTCAGGATAAAAACAGAACGGTTCTGAATGTATTGTACTTGCGGGCGGTATAAAACCAGCAGCAACAGGCACAAAGTGGTTATGCTCAGGTCGTTAAACAGGCCTCTCAGATAGAGGCTGACAGAATAACCATCTACGTGCATAAAGGAAGCAATAAAGACCAGTACCGCTATTATACGGGCCTGATTAAGCGGTAGTTTTAATATCAGCAGTAATTTTAAAATTACCGCGCTTAATAACAGAGATACGCCGCTCAGGCCGATTATTGTTGCTGGTGTCATGGTTTCTTCATTTGCGCCAGCTGCTGTTCCAGCCAGCTCTGGTTAAAGACAATATGTTTAATATGACTTTTATGCCAAGTGTAGAACAGGTGAATCTGACCATTGCGGGTCTGCAGCAGCCAGGGGTAAGAGAACTGTTTGCTATTGTTTGGCGGATCCAACGGATTCAGTTCAATGGTACTGATAATCTGCCAGCTTTGCCCCCGATTCAGTGATAAAGCCAGACTGAGATCATCCCGCTCTTCCTCACTATTATTAAAGGCCAGTAATAGTGCGTCCTGTCCCTGCCATTGAATATTCAGACCGATAATGCCCGCATTGGGGTTAGGTAGTTCACTGCGGCTGACGGGAGACCAGCTCTGACCAGCGTCCCGGGTGCGGGTCTGCAGAATACGGCGCAGGCCGCTGCCGTGATAACGCATCATTACCAGGGCATTATCTTCTGAAGTAATAAAGACAATGGGCTGTAGTGAATGGGTGCCCCAGGATAGTCGGGTTTTATCGATCACTTCTCCATCTTGGTTGATCCTTAATAATTCCGCAAATTTACCCAGCATTTCATGATAGACCGGCAGGCCGATAGTGCCGTCCTGGTATTGTATAGGCTTGCCTTTTATTAAAGTACTTAGATTGAAAAACGGGGAGGTGATCAGACGTCTGGCGGGACTCCAAGTCTGGCCTTCATCATAGGAACGACTTAGGTTAATGGCACTGCCAGCCCAGCCGCCGACGGAAACAGATACATAAAACAGCCAGAGCCCCTGATCAGGCCAGCGCATCACTACCGGGTTGCCCAGTTTACGGATATAACGATAAGTGCTGTCCCGGGTAAATGGCCGGTTTATTATTTCCCTGTCCTGGCCCCACTGTCCGGTTTGCGGATCCCAGATATTACTGTAAATACTGACATCTTTATGCCCCTCACGGGTACCGCCGTACCAGAACGCCATAACCCGCTGATCCACCAGTTCCACAGCTGTTGCGCTGTGGACTTCGGGGGTGGACTGGTGGGAAGCAAAACCGGCCTGATAAACAGGGGTGGTATTGCCTGATAGTGGAGCCGGGCTCAGTTTGAATCTGGTCGGAGGTGGACTGTTAAACAGCGACCAAAATAAACCGCTCAGAGCCAGTAAGGTCAGGGAAAATAAGCTTTTATTCAGCATGTTGAAAGAGTATTGCCTAAAGCAGCATGACTGAGGCCAGCCCTAAAAAGGCAAAAAAACCAATAACATCGGTAACCGTGGTCAGAAATACCCCGCCGGCCAGAGCCGGATCGGCACCAAATTTATCCAGCAGTATTGGGATGGCGACACCGGAGAAGGCCGCCACCAGCAGATTAATAATAATGGCAATGCCGATCACCAGCGCCAGGGTTTCATTGGAGAACCAGATACCGGATATGACCGCCAGTACAATGGCCCAGAGCACGCCGTTAAGAAAACTTACAGACAGTTCCTTGTACATCAGACTGCGGTAGTTTTTTTCACTTAACTGGCCCAGTGCCATACCCCGTATCACCAGGGTCAGGGTCTGACTGCCGGCAATGCCGCCCATACTGGCCACAATAGGCATCAGTACAGCCAGTGCCACCACTTTTTCAATTGTGGGCTGGAACAGGCTGATAACCACGGAGGCCAGCAGAGCAGTGAGCAGGTTAACACCCAGCCAGACAGCCCGGCGTTTACTGCTGGTCAGTACCGGAGCAAACATATCGTCTTCTTCGCTCAGACCGGCCTGACTCATAAAGGTGTGTTCACCTTCATCACGAATAACGTCAACGATATCGTCAATGGTAATACGTCCGAGCAGATAGCCGTTATCATCCATAACTGGTGCGGTGATTAAGTCGCGCCGTTCAAATAGTGCGGCTACTTCGGCCTTGTCAGTGGAGGCATTAATACCGTGCAGATCGGTGTTCATGACACTGGACACATAGAGATCCGGATCATGGGTGAGCAGATCAGAGAGGTATAATACGCCCTGATAGATGCCTTCATAGTTAACTACCATAAGATTATCAGTGGTATCAGGAATATGCCCGAGAAAGCGCAGATAGCGCATCACCGTTTCCAGGGTAATATCCGCCCGGATGGAAATGGTGTCGGTGTTCATCAGACCGCCGGCGGTGTCCTCATCATAGGATAGTACTGATTCCAGGCGTTTACGGTGTTGGGACTCCATGGACTGCAGCAGAATACGGGTAACCACTTCCGGCAGATCGGGCAGCAGATCCGCCAGATCATCGTGATCCATATCCCGGGCCGTGACCACCAGTTCGCTGGTGGGCATGTCTTCAATAAATTGGGCCCGAATATAATCATTGAGATGGTTAAGGGTTTCACCCTTATGCTCAATGGCCACCAGTTTCCAGATTTTGTCCCGTTGTTCTTCGTCCGGCAGGGATTCAATTAAAAACGCAATTTCTGCAGGGTGCAGAGAATTGATCAGCTTGATAACACTGGCTTCCTGGCCGCTATCAATAGCTTTATAAACAGGCGTCAGCTGTTGCTGTAACTGCTGCTGCTTCGCGGCCGGAGAAATACTGCTTTCTTCTGCCTTCTTTGTTTGGCTGTCGGATGTAGTCTGGGACAAATTTATTTCACTATTCTTTTTTGCATTTTAAAAATGGAGCTTATTCTGGTTCATCAAATCGTTGATTGATCAACATTTCCAGGGCAGAGCAGGCATGCTGTTCATCTGGTCCATTAATCACCAGAGTGATTTCCATGCCTATACCTGCTACTAGCATCATAACACTCATAATACTTTTGCCATTGGCACTGCGACAGGGTGTTTTTATTTCTATATCCGAGTTAAAGCTGCTGGCCAGGCTCACCAATTTGGCTGCGGCCCGGGCATGCAGACCAAGCTTGTTGCTTATGGTAATATTTTTTTCAATCATACTTATTTGGCAAGTTAATTTGGCACATCTTTCTGTAATTTATCGCAACCCGGTCAATTTCCCATGTTAACAGGAAAAGTGCTGACAGCTTAAGGGCATTTAAGTGAATTATCAATAATAAAGATGCTGTCCGAGGCGCTGGAGCAGGCTTTCTGAGCCAGTTCGGATAAGTTCAGATCGGCATAATTCATCACTCTGACCAGCATGGGCAGGTTAATGCCGGTAACAATGACCTTTTCCTGCTCCGGTGTACTTTCTAGCAGCCGGGTAGCAATATTACTGGGTGTTGAGCCGTAGATGTCGGTAATTACCAGGATACCGTCAGGATTATCCAGTTCAGCGCAAAGTTTTAGAGCCTGTTCCAGGCCCTGTTCAATGTCCATTTGAGAAGTAATGACCAGGTTTCTGCACGGGATGGGGGAAACACCCATCATATTAATGGCAGTATCAAGCATACTGCGGCCGATTTCATCGTGGGTGATAAGTAAAAGTGCAACGCCCATGCAATAAAAGCCTTATCATAGGTAAAACAGGAGTAATTGGCTAAATGAATTTAAATAATAAATACTCAACAATTTATATCCATTTAGATTTAGTGGAATTATATGCTCAAAGCCGACGCTTTAATAGTACTCAATTAAGTTATGTCCAGCGGCTACCATAACCACATTAATGGCATCACCGACTGCACCTTTGAGGTAGCAGCGGTCTAAACGGCCATCGTTTTTCATATGACCGATTTCAGGCTCAATCGCACT
>JANELJ010000193.1 GCA_024511395.1 Gammaproteobacteria bacterium
CAACAAAATCCGTACACAAAATTAAGCAATTTTTTCAAACTCCATTGAAGTTTTATAACCCAGTGTAGAATGCAATCTTGCTGAATTGTAATACACCATTAAACAGTCCGACCTGAACAAACCATAGCACATTGATTTATAAGGAAATATTGCTTGATTATGGGTGTTAAATTTGCAGGTTTTTGGTAAAATAAGCCTTATTACCTTGCAAATTTCCAGACCAGAATGAAGCCAAAGAAACAGCCAAAAATACCTCAGGAAGACCTGTTCAGGATGCGCCTTGAAAACATGCTGGACATAAACCATGAGTTGATTAAGTTATCAAAACACATAGATTGGGAAAGTCCTGATAAAGAATGGTGTGCTCTGTTTGTATCCACTGTACTGGTCAAGTCCAACCGGATACTTTTTTTAGAGAATTTTCATAGTTAATTGGTGACTGATCACCATTTGCTGAATGCAGTCTTTCCAGGTTGTAATACCTCATGTAAACTGCAACATCTTTCTTCATATGCTCACGAGTTGGCTGAGCAATTTTGAATATCCAATCATGCTTAAGACTACCAAAAAAACGTTCAACCACAGCATTATCCCAACAAGCGCCTACATCCCCCATGCTGGCCCGTATTCCATAATGACTCAGTAACTTTCTATATCGCTTACTGGTGTACTGTGAACCTCGATCACTATGAAAAACAAGCCCAAAAGGCGGCTGTCTTATGTTATAGGCCATTACCATTGCTTTACATATTAAGTCTGTCGTCATGCGTTTACTGATAGACCAGCCAACAATACGACGTGAGTATAAATCCATTACGTATCAGCATTGGCCAGGTTAGAAGCCAGTATCTCTGAACGTTTTGAACGTAGTAACAGGGCATCATCATGCGGCCCCAGATATTTATCAAAACTTATTCCCATTATGACTATCCTTTAAAACCAGCCGGATTTTTAATTTAAGGCTGTCTTTCTTAATCTGTTTTAGCTAGTTGTTTTTCTTTAAAGCAAGTCGCATACCAGTTTTATAGTTTTGTTATTTTTCAATCGCTTAGGATTTTTATTTATATAAACAGCATTTAAACAGAGCATAAAATGGCAAGACTTTACCATCCAGCAGCAATGGTGTTTAAGCTGGCCGATTGACAAATAAAACCATTGGCTTATGCTGTCTGTTTTGTTAGCAACAGGCAGGAAAAATCATGCACAATCTCTGGGATGAACAGGAAGCTCAACAATATACGGATGAACTGGCATTGCGTGTTTACAGTTCTCGATTACTGGGCCGAGATAAGTCACTGGTTCTGCATGGCGGCGGCAATACTTCTGTTAAAATAGAAGAAACCAGTATTGTCGGCGAGCAGGAGACCATTCTTTATGTTAAGGGCAGTGGCTGGGATCTGGAAACCATTGAGGCACAGGGCTATGCACCGGTGCGCATGACACACCTGTTAAAACTGGCTCAACTGCCGCAACTGACCGATGCCCAGATGGTTAATGAGCTTAAAACCCATATGACCAGTGCCTCAGCCCCGGCTCCCTCTGTAGAAACCATACTGCATGCCCTGCTACCTTATAAATATGTGGATCATACCCATTCTGATGCCATTGTCAGCATTACCAATACTGCAAATGGTGAGGACAGAATTAAAGCCATCTACGGCAACAAGGTTGTGATTATTCCTTATGTGATGCCCGGTTTTGATCTGTCCAGACTGTGTTCCGAGCAGTTTCCACAACAGGCAACGGATGAGACCATCGGCATGGTATTAATGAATCACGGTATTTTTTCTTTTGGTGACACAGCCAAAGAATCCTATGACCGTATGATTGAACTGGTATCCATGGCTGAAGATTACCTCGCTCAGAAACATGCTCTGGATATCAACTCTCACTATACAGACACTTCATCTATCAGCTCGGATATAGATCCTCTGAAACTTTGCCGTTTCAGGCAATTATTATCCAAAGAACTACAAAAACCTCTGATTATCCACCAAACCCGGGATAATCAGACACTGGGCTTTGCCAATCATCCTGATAGTAAACATATCAGCCAGCAGGGTCCGGCTACACCCGATCATGTCATTCGTACCAAACAATTACCCCTGCTCTTATCTGAACAGGCTGATAATTTTAACGAAGACCTGCAGCAGTATATTAAACACTATAAGGCTTATTTTGAATCCTACGCCCATAATCCCCATGACGGTCAGCAGAAAACCATGCTAGATCCCCTGCCCCGTATAGCCCTGCATAAACAGGCCGGTCTGCTGACCATTGGCAAAACCATTAAAGAGGCTCAGATAGTCAAGGATATTTATCAGCATACTATGGATATCATTCTGCGATCCACCCGGCTGGGTGGTTATTGCGCCCTGCCGGATCAGGATATTTTTGATGTGGAATACTGGGAACTGGAACAGGCCAAGCTGAAAAAATCCGGCTCAGCCTACGGCACCCGTTTTGACGGAGAAGTGGTCCTAGTCACCGGTGCGGTCAACGGCATCGGCAAAGCCTGTGTCGATTCCCTGCTGGCTCGGGGTGCCTGTGTGATTGCCCTGGATATTCTGCCGGAAATTAAAGACCTGTACCAGCGTCCCGGTTACCTGGGCATCTGCTGTGATGTCACCGATGAACAGGCTCTGGCCTACGCACTGGAAACAACCATCCGCCAGTTCGGTGGTCTGGATATGCTGATCCTCAATGCCGGTATTTTTCCCGGCGGCTGCCGGATCGAAGACCTGGCTATGGATGAATGGCGCAAAGTGATGAATGTTAACCTGGATGCCAACCTGTCCCTTATGAGCAAGGCTCACCCGCTTTTAAAACTGGCTCCCAATGGCGGTCGGGTCATTGTTATGGGTTCTAAAAATGCCCCCGCACCCGGTCCCGGGGCGGCGGCTTATTCCGCCGCCAAAGCTGCTTTAACCCAGTTAGTCCGGGTGGCCGCTCTGGAATGGGGAAAGGACAATATCCGTATTAACATCCTGCATCCCAATGCCGTATTTGATACTGCCATCTGGACAGACGAAGTACTGGCTTCAAGGGCAGCACATTATGGTTTAACCATACAGGAATACAAAACCAATAACCTGCTTAAAACTGAAATCACCTCCCATGATGTGGCCGAACTGGCTGCAGAAATGTGCGGGCCATTATTTGCCAAAACCACAGCAGCTCAGCTTCCCGTTGACGGAGGCAATGATCGGGTGGTCTGAATTTGTTATGATAGAACTATTCCTTAACCTAAATTAATAAAAGGTATCTTCTTTAATGAAAATTATGATAAAAAAATGGTTTATAAACACAACTGTAATTGCATTACCCGCAATTTTGCTTTCACAGGCTGTTCTGGCTGATGCCACTGTAACCTATGAACAACTTAACGGTGCTCAGAAAACCACCAACACAATGAAAATCAAGAACAGTAAAATCCGTTTTACACCGCCAACCCAGACTAATAATTACAGTATCTATGACAGCCAGAGCGGTTCTTTAACTCATGTGGATACCAGCCAGAAACGTTATCTGTCCATGGACGAAAAGGCCATTGCAGAACAGGCCCAAAAAGCCAGAGAACAGAAGGAACAGATGCGCAAGGCCATGGAAGCCAAAATGGAAGACATGCCGCCTGAGCAGAGAGAACAGGTGGAAAAAATGATGAATAATCACTTGGCCAGAGTAGATAAAACCCAGCCTGCACCAAAACTGGATCAGAAAAAAACCGGCCGCACTGAAACCATTGCCGGCATTGAATGCACCGTGTATGAATCCTTTTTTAATGGGGTTAAAGTCAGTGAAATCTGCATTGCAGAACCGGATAAAATGGGACTGGATGCTGCCGATGCCCAGACTCTGACTAATATGCAAAGTTTTATGAAACAGATGCAGAAAATGGCCCAACAGATGATGAACACCAATACTCCGGTTTCAGAAATTAACGGCATTCCTTTGCACACCAAACTCTATGCACCGGACGGCAGCATTAAGCTGGAAACCCGTTTATCCAGTATTAACACGGATAAGCTCAGTGATGACACTGTCAGCATTCCAGCTGGTTACAGCCAGATACAAATGAATCAGATGCCTGGCATGTAAGTTTCAGACTGAACTGGACGACTATACGCCGTATTTTTAGAGCCCTCAGCTCTTCGGTTAGAACCCTTAGCCGTCCAGTCAGTATGACTATTACGCCTGTTGCTCACTGCCATCCATTGTTTAAACAATTCAATCACGGCTTCACGGCTCATTTCTGTACCGCTTTGTTCAGCAACCTTCTGCACCCTTGATGCAAAGGCCATCTGCTCTTCCCTGCTCAGTTTAATACCCAACTCCTGCTCGATGATATAAGCCACACCGCCTTTTCCCGACTGGCTGTTAATACGGATCACATCTTTATAACTACGCCCTAAATCCGCCGGATCAATGGGCAGATAAGCCACCTCCCAGACCTGTGCATATTCTGGCCGATCATGAACACCCATTCTGTTCTATCGTGAACGCCGATTCTGATCTCATCGTGAACACTTTTACTGTTTTTCCAGAATCAGTGTTCACGATGGTTCAGAATCCTTTCCCACACATTGATAT
>JANELJ010000194.1:0-3294 GCA_024511395.1 Gammaproteobacteria bacterium
GTCGGTGATGCCATTAATGTGGTTATGGTAGCCGCTGGACATAACTTAAGAAAGAGCCTCAATAAGCTCCGGCTTTTGTGGCTCAAAATTATTTCCGGTTTGATGGGGTCTTTTATCAAACTGGGGCAATCAGCCGCTTTAAACCTGGCTTGATGTCAGGCTTAAAACGGTATTATTCAGGTTGAACTATATAGTATAATAGCGCCGAAATTAAGAGAACAGATAACTCATATAAAAAGTCAGAGAATATAACATCCAGACTGCACATTCCTGCTAACTAACCCAGCATTTTCATATCAATCCGACAAAAAATCATTCAGGTCTAATATTATGCACGGCGATAAAGAACTTCGTTCAAAAGTAAAACTCATTGGTTCAGTTCTGGGCAATATACTGAAAAACCATACCAGGGAAACTGTTTTTGATGTAGTAGAGGAGCTGAGAACCGGCCATATTGAACTGCGTAAGAAGCATGATGAATTTCTGCGCCTGCAGTTAATTAAACTGATTGAACAACTGGATTCACAAACACTGGAGCAGGTTATCCGTGCCTTCAGTACCTATTTTAATCTAGTCAGTGTCGTAGAAGAAACACACCAGCATAAAGAGCGTCGCCGCCTCGCCAATAATGAAGACGTACTCTGGGAAGGTTCGTTTAACCGCACCTTAAAAGAATTTGAGGCTGAAGATATTTCAGCAGAACAGCTGCAGGAACTGCTCAACAGCCTGTCCTATATGCCGGTATTTACTGCCCATCCCACAGAAGCCAAGCGCCGGACCATTCTGGAATGCCTGCGACGTATTTTTATTGTTATCAAACAGCTTGATGATCCCCGGCTGGTCACCTATCAGAAAAACACTCTGCTGCAGGAGCTGAGCACCGAAATCCAGATCCTGTGGAAAACCGACGAAGTACGTTCAGAAAAACCCCAGGTTATTGATGAGGTTAAAAACGGGTTGTATTATTTCCGCGAATCCCTGTTTGATGCCATTCCTGTGATTTATCAATACCTGGAACGAGCCATTGAACAGGTTTATCCGCAACAGGCAGAACAGTTTAAAATACCGGCCTTTTTACATTTTGGCTCCTGGATTGGCGGCGACCGGGACGGCAATCCCTTTGCTACTCCCAAAGTCACTGAAATGGCTGCCCGTTATCAAAGCCGCGAAGTGCTTAAACGTTATATCAGCGATGTTAACAAACTATCCCACCAGCTGACCCATTCTATTGCCTTCTGCACCCCCAGTGCTGAATTTATGGCCTCCCTAGAAGCTGATAACAAAACCTATAAACATCTGTTTGAAGAACGTCCGAACCTGTTTGCTACCGAACCTTACCGCCGTAAGCTGTTTATTATCCGTAATAAACTGCATTACCGTATGGAGCAGGTGCAAGCCCGGATCCGGGGCACCCGGCCCAGCACCAATTACAGCGGCTATAAAAATGAAGATGAATTCTGCCGGGATCTGCAGTTAATTCAGGATTCACTCTGCTCCCATAATGACTGTGAAGTGGCCTTCGGCCCGTTGAAAAACCTGTTACGGCTGACCGAAACCTTTGGCTTTTTTCTTGAACACCTAGATATCCGCCAGGAATCCACTCTGCATACCGAAGCGGTCAATGAAATTCTGGACTGTCTGGATCTGGAGTCCAACTACAACCAGCTGGATGAAGCACAGAGAATGACTTTACTGGCCAGACTCATTGACCAGGACGATCTGCCGGCGCTGAAACACGGTGAGCTGTCGGAATCCAGCCTGAACATTGTACAGGTGTTTGACGTAGTACTGCGTCTGCGCAGAGAAATCAGTCCACGGCTGTTTAACCAGTATGTTATCTCCATGACCCACACCGGCAGCCATGTTATGGAAGTCATATTCCTTTCCCGCCTGAGCGGTCTGCTGGGTAAGGACAGCAAAGGCCATCCCTATTGCTATCTGACTGTCTCACCACTATTTGAAACCGTAGAAGATCTGGAGCATATCGAACCGGTGATGTCCTCCCTGTTTAATAATAAAATCTACAATAAATATCTTAAGGCTGCAGGCAATTTACAGGAAGTCATGCTGGGTTATTCCGATTCCTGTAAGGACGGCGGCATCCTTGCCTCCAGCTGGAATCTGTACGGAGCCCAGTGGCGTATTACTGAACTTGCCAGAGAAAAAGGGATTGATATCCGTCTGTTCCACGGACGCGGCGGCACCATTGGACGCGGCGGAGGCCCAACCCATGAGGCCATACTGGCCCAACCTTTCGGCTCTGTACACGGCCAGATCAAATTCACCGAACAAGGTGAGGTACTGTCCAATAAATACAGCAATAGCGAAACCGCAGTCTATGAACTGATTATGGGGATCAGCGGCCTGATGAAGTCTAGCAGCTGCCTGATTAAGGCAGAGCGGGACGATAATCCCGATTACCTTAATACCATGTCCCAACTGGCCAGAATCGGGGAACAGACCTATCGCCACCTAACTGACGAAACACCGGGCTTCCTGGACTATTTTTATGAAGCTACACCAGTCACTGAAATCGGCCTGATGAATATAGGTTCCCGTCCTTCCCACCGTAAAACGGGGGATCGTTCCAAATCCTCAGTACGGGCTATCGGCTGGGTTTTCGGCTGGGCACAATCCCGTCATACGCTGCCGGCTTGGTATGGTATTGGCAGTGCCCTGAGTCAGTTTATCAGTGAAAATCCGGATAATCTGCAACACCTCAAGGACATGTACCGGGACTGGCCTTATTTCAATTCCCTGCTGGATAATACCCAGATGGCCCTGTACAAGGCAGATATGGATATTGCCAGGGAATACGCTGAACTGTGTAAGGATGAGCAGACCCGCAACAGGGTTTATAATATGATCCGCGATGAATATAATCTGACAGTTAAAGCAATTTTTAAAGTAGCCGAAATCAGTGAACTGCTTGAACACAATCCGACCCTGGGACTTTCTCTGGGACGCCGCCAAGCCTACCTGGATACCTTGGTTCATGTTCAGCTCACCTTACTGAAGCGTTATAGAAATGAGAACCTGACCACTGAAGAGCAGGAGATCTGGCTTAGTCCGCTGCTGCGTTCTATTAATGCTATTGCGGGTGGGATGCGTAATACGGGGTAAGAGTGTTCAGTGTTCAGTGTTCAGTGTTCAGTGTTCAGTGTTCAGTGTTCAGTGTTCAGTGTTCAGTGTTCAGTGTTCAGTGTTCAGTGTTCAGTGTTCAGTGTTCAGTGTTCAGAAAATTATAAAGAGAATAGGTAAAAAGTAAATGTTAATTGTTATTTCGCCGGCTAA
>JANELJ010000194.1:3394-4589 GCA_024511395.1 Gammaproteobacteria bacterium
AGTGTTCAGTGTTCAGTGTTCAGTGTTCAGTGTTCAGTGTTCAGTGTTCAGTGTTCAGTGTTCAGAAAATTATAAAGAGAATAGGTAAAAAGTAAATGTTAATTGTTATTTCGCCGGCTAAGAAGCTGGATTTTGAGAGTTTGCCGCAGACGGATGAATATACGATGCCTGACTGTCTTAAGGAAGCCGATGAGCTGATTGAGACTTTAAAGCCTTATTCTCCCAAAGAGCTGGAAAAACTGATGCATCTGAGTAAGAACCTAGCTCAGTTAAACTATGATCGTTATCATGACTGGCACCTGCCGTTTACCCCGCAAAATGCCAAGCAGGCCTTACTGACCTTTAAAGGGGATGTATATGCCGGTATGAATGTGGAAAGTTTCTCGGAAGATGATCTAATATTTACTCAGGATCATCTGCGGATCCTATCAGGCCTTTATGGCCTGCTCAGACCGCTGGATTTAATGCAGCCTTATCGCCTTGAAATGGGTACCCGTCTGGAAAATCCCCGGGGTAAAAACCTGCATGAATTCTGGGGTAGCAGGATCACTGAACTGCTTAATAAACAACTGGCAAATATTAACTCAGACACCCTGATAAATCTTGCCTCCAATGAATACTATAAAGCCGTTAAAGCTAAAGAGATTCAGGGCAATATTATCACTCCAATGTTTAAGGAGAAAAAGGATGATACCTATAAAGTCATTGGGATCTACGCCAAAAAAGCCCGGGGCATGATGAGCGCTTATATTCTCAAAAACCACCTGCAAAACCCTGAAGACATCAAGGCTTTTAATGAAGCCGGTTATGAATATAACGAAACCTTATCTGATAACAATAACTGGGTCTTTTCCAGAGACAGGAACTAATAAATTTAACAATATAGCTGTTTTTTTAGGTTTAAGATTCGGTTTATGCAATGGCTTAAAATTTTTTTCTTAAATTCATTTTATCTCCATCTCGGATCATATGAATTCGACTTAAAAACTACTGTCCCAGTAACACATAGGTAGGAAAACTACCTTACAGAACTATGGCGTTCACATTGTACAACAGGGCCGGATCATACTTTGCTCAAAAAAACAACCAGAAATTAAATTGAACTAATTTGAAAGATGAGGCTCAGATCTTTAAAGTAAGCATTTGGAGACTCTGATGAACTTTGACCCTCATTTTAAATCATTACAAGATGGCC
>JANELJ010000402.1 GCA_024511395.1 Gammaproteobacteria bacterium
TTCCCGAACGGCCTGCTAATTGCATATTTCTTTCTAGTGTCAAAAAAGCGGCAAGTACTCTTTATAGAAAAAGCAAACGAACTCTCAGGTGTAAAGCTGGATATTCTGGTGGCAGAAGCCATTGGAATAGATGTTTTTTATCCGGACAATCACAATAAACTCTCCTATGTGCCTCGTCCCGGTATGAACCCCCGTGAATAGGCACCTTCGCGTTTCTGATCCCAAGGCGGGCCGCTTATTGAAGCACATAAAATTGACCTGAACTGGTGCTAGGAAGAACTCAGCGAATGGACAGCCTCGGTTGAACCGGACATTAATGTGCAGGGTAAAACAATCCTTGAAGCCGCTATGCGGGTATTAATCTGCCTTAAACTCCCCTCTTATGTGCAACCCTGATTAATTTACAAGTTTAAAATAAATGCTACAATTTAAGTATACATTTAAAATTACAACAATATTTAATATACACCTTATACCCGACTTTTTTACTTGGCCATTTATCTTATACCAAAGAACCCATAGTCCCCTTACCGCAAAAGCCGGATTATAATGAGGCCAAAGCACAGATAGGCAAACAGCTTTTTTTGATCCTATATTATCCAGAGACAGAAATTTATCCTGTGCCAGTTGTCATAACTTCAGTTATGGTGGTGCAGATAAACGAACGGTATCACTGGGCGTGGGCAATCGCAAAGGCAATATACAATCTCCTACCGTATTAAATACCCGTTTTAATTTTCGCCAGTTCTGGAATGGTCGAGCCGTTGACCTGCTGGATCAGGCGCAGGCCGCTTCTTAAAAGATAGATCTTTTAAGAAGCGGCCGCAATGCTGCCGAATTTTTGTCAACTGTTTTTTGCTTTTTTTTACATTTTTTTCCTGTTACGGACTATCGGTTAACTGAGGTAATCAATAAATTTTAAATGATTCTCCTTTTTGGGGGAGCTGAAACTCTAAACTTTAGCTTCATTATCAAAAAAAACCTTTTTAGCAATACGAATAACGGGATTGAGCAGCTGTTCTATTTCTCCATGTTCAATATTGAGATCAATTTTAGAAAAATACAGGTTTTCATCCATTCTCATAGTTTCAATAAAATAATAACGATGTTTTTTATCCTGTAGCTGATTTTCTGATATAAATTTAATCTCATTCTTATCGCCATTACGTTCCAGTCGTAACTGTTCCCTGCCCTCCTTATTAATAAAACGGATTTGCATATTTTTTTCAGATACCATGGCCAGGGAATAAAGAAACGGATAAAGTTCCTGTTTATAAGCTACAGGATCCTTGAGATACATCTGGAAAAATAAGACTGTTCTATTGCCGTCAGGGTATATTCCGAACCCCAAAGATAATTCTGAATCTTATTTTCAAAAGTCTGAAAGCTCTGTTCTGCTTTTTCAATGCTGTTTTCTTTTAAGGAAATATCCTGCATTTTAAAAACCAGGATCAAAGATACACTGATCAACAGAATACTAAAGCTGATAAATGCAAGAACCAGTTTATTACGAAAGGAGATCATACTTTAAGAGTATGAAACAAGGTGTATTTA
>JANELJ010000031.1 GCA_024511395.1 Gammaproteobacteria bacterium
AAGCCTCCATGGATGGATTCACGGCGGCTTCAGCAAGGGATACACGGTTCCTGTTACGGATTATCGGTTAACTGAGGGAATCAATAAATTTTAAATGATTCTCCCTTTTGGGGGAGCTGAAACTCTAAACTTTAGTTAAACTAATTGCTGAAGTAAAAAACAGTCGAAGAGTAGTGGATTTTCGAATTCCCGGTGAACTGGTGGACATCAGTTCACTTATTGAAGGTGTGCACACTTACTGCGCTCAGACACTGGAAGATATCTATTTATGTGAAATAGGCAAGGAAACCCTGGTGGATATTGCCTCTCAGATCCCACAGGTACAGGGGCGTCTGATGAATGTGGTTAACAAGGAACTGGCTAGCATTCAGAAATCTGCTCTGTTTCTGCACGGCAATGTCAATGCCGAAGAAAAAATTGCTGCCTTTGTTCTTAACCTGGCCTGGCGTTATTCCTTAAGCGGCTATTCTGCCGAAAGCATTAAACTGACCATGACCCGAACCGACATTGCCGATTATCTGGGCTTATCCAAAGAAACGGTTATCCGTCTGTTTAAAAAACTCGAACAGGCAGAACTGCTCAGAGTACAGGGCAAACAGCTCACTATAAAAAATATGGATAAGCTGCAGAGTTTTGTGGGTATCCATCTTATTTCTGCCGATTAAAGGCCTTTTTCTAAGCACCTGTGTACTGAAAAATGTGAGGCATTTCACATAGCTAGCAATCATTTCACCCAAAAATTGAACTTTTTTGATACTAAAATAAATCCCTTTAAAAATATAGGGTTAATGTGATTAACCTAGTATAAGCCTAGGATTTTAGTGGTATTTATCACCAAAATATATTAGAAATGATTGATACTTGACCACAAAAGAGGCAAAATATCACCTGCAGGATTTCCCTGAATAAAACTAATTTTTAAAAAACAGTAAAAAACAGTAAAAAATTAGTAACAAGGTAAGCCTGTAAATTTTTTGTAATGATTAATTGTGGAGAACACTATGGAAGAAGCTGCAGCGGAGCAGAAGTATAACTTCGACGTTGTGCGCTGGTTTGCCGTAATGACCGCCGTTTACCTGGTAGTAGGTGCAACGGTAGGGGTATATATTGCCTCTGAATTGGCATGGCCGGTGCTCAACCTTGACAGTCCTTATTTATCGTTTGGACGTTTACGACCTTTACATACCAATGCGGTTATTTTTGCATTTGGTGGATGTATCCTGATGGCAACCACTTTTTACACGGTACAGCGTACCTGTGGTGTAAAACTCTGGAGTAACAAACTGGCATGGTTCACCTTCTGGGGCTGGAACCTGATTATTGTTGCTGCTGTTATCACTCTGCCTTTAGGTTTAACTCAGTCTAAAGAATACGCTGAACTGGAATGGCCAATTGACTTGGCGATTGCCGTGGTCTGGTTGTCGTTCATGTTCAACTTCATGATGACCATTGCAAACCGTAAAACTAAGCACATTTATGTGTCTAACTGGTTCTTTATGGGCATGATGATTATGATCACCATTTTGCACGTAGTAAACAGTGCCGCTATCCCTGTTGGTGCTTTCAAATCCTACTCTGTATACTCCGGTGTACAGGACGCTATGATTCAGTGGTGGTGGGGTCATAATGCGGTAGGTTTCTACCTGACTGCGGGCTTCCTGGGTATTATGTACTACTTCGTTCCAAAGCAGGCCAATCGTCCTGTGTTCTCTTATCGTTTATCTGTTATTCACTTCTGGGCTCTGATGTTCGGTTATGTCTGGCTGGGTGCTCACCACCTGCAGTACACTGCATTGCCTGACTGGACCGGTTCTTTAGGGGCAGCGGTTTCCATTGCCATGATTATTCCATCATGGGGTGGTGCGGTTAACGGTATGATGACTTTATCCGGTGCGTGGGATAAATTACGTAATGACTACGTATTACGCTTCCTGATTATGTCTCTGGCATTCTATGCCATGTCTACTTTTGAAGGTCCGATTATGTCCATTAAGACAGTAAATGCACTGTCTCACTACACTGACTGGACTATTGGTCATGTACACTCCGGTGCTCTGGGCTGGGTTGCTATGGTTGGTATCGGTGCTCTGTATCACATGATTCCAAAAGTTTTCCATACTCCAATGTATTCTCAGAAACTGATTAATATGCACTTCTGGACTGCAACCGTTGGTACCGTGGTTTACATTGTTGCCATGTGGGTATCCGGCATCATGCAGGGTTTGATGTGGCGTGCTTATGATGACTACGGTACTCTGGCTTATACTTTTGCAGAATCTGTAGAAGCTATGCATCCATACTACGCAATGCGTGCTATTGGTGGTGCTATCTTCTTACTGGGTGCAGTAATTATGCTGTATAACATTATTATGACTGTTCTGAAAGCCAAGAGCGAAGGCACAGTTAAAGCGGCACAAACAGCTGCTGTAACGGCATAAGGAGGAGTTGTAAAATGGCTTTTAATGATCCACAAGCAAATGAAAAAGGCATGCAAAGCAAGGCCGAGAAAAATGTCTGGCTGTTAGCTTTCTTTACCTTTCTGGTGGTGTCTGTAGCAGGTATTGTAGAAATTGTACCGCTGTTCTATCTCGACAGCGCATTGCCTGCAAAAAATATCCCTGGTGTTGTCTGGAAAAGAGAAGCTGGCCAGTCGCTGGATGACTGGAAAGAAGGTGATGGGGTTCGTCCTCTGAAGCCTCTTGAACTAGCGGGTCGTGACATTTACCAGCGTGAAGGATGCTATCTATGTCACTCTCAGATGGTACGTCCATTCCGTGATGAGAAAGAGCGCTATGGTCACTATTCACTGGCTTCCGAGTCAATGTATGACCATCCTTTCCAGTGGGGTTCAAAACGTACTGGACCTGATCTGGCTCGTCTGGGTGGTAAATACTCTGATGAATGGCATATACAGCACCTTAAGGCGCCTCGTTCCGTGGTACCTGAGTCAGTAATGCCGAACTATCCATGGCTGCTCGAAAACACTGTGGATGGAGAGACTCTTAAAGCTCATATGCGTGGTTTAAGATCTGTGGGTGTTCCTTATACTGATGCTGATATCGAAAGCGCAGCGGCCATTACCGGTAAAACTGAAATGGAAGCTGTGGTTGCCTATCTGCAGCAGCTTGGAACAATGGTTAAATTCCAGGAAGGGGTAGAATACCATGAGTAATTCTTCTTCAGGTTCTAACGCCTATATTGAAGAAAATGCACAAGGTTATTTCCATACTGACTGGAGTGCAATGACTTCTCATGACTGGGCAGGGCTGTTAATTACAGTGGTTACCTTTGTCATGATGGTTATTGCTTACTTCTACGTTTTTCGTCCAAAAAACAAGGATAAACTTGAGCAGCAGAAATATATACTGATGGATGAAGAAACCACAAATACGGAGAAAAAATAATGTCGGAACATGAGCATAATCCCTTTCCCGAGGAAGGGAATACCGGGCATATCTGGGATGATAATCTGAGAGAACTTGCGAACCCTGCACCAAACTGGTGGATGATGGCTTTTTATGCCAGTATCGCATTTGTTATCGGTTATGGTCTTATTTATCCCATGATTCCATTATCAGACAGCTATACTAAAGGTTTGACCGGCTGGACTGCTATTGGTGAATACAAAGCGTCAATTGTAGAAGTGGAAGCTGTTCGTAAACCCTTTGAAGATAAAATTGCCAAAATGTCAGCCAGGGAAATTCTGGCGGATGCCGAGCTTTCTGCCTATGTAGAAGCTTCCGGTAAGGTTATCTTTGGTGATAACTGTGCGGCCTGTCATGGCACCGGTGGTGCGGGTAATCCAGATTTCCCGGTACTGGCGGATGATGACTGGCTGTATGGCGGAAGCATTGAGCAGATCCAGGCTACTATTACTAATGGAAGACAGGGTATGATGCCTAAAATGGGTGGCCAGCAGCTGACTGATGCAGAAATCGATAAACTGGCCAATGCCATTTACAATAATGGAACTGTGACTAAAGAACCTCTGTATACCAGCAAAGGTTGTATGGGTTGTCACGGTCCTGATGGTAAAGGTATGGTTGCATTGGGTTCTGCAAACCTGACCGATGGTATCTGGCGCTTCAGTGAGCCTGATCAACTGGCTTCTATCAAATACACTATTAAACATGGTGTAAATGATGCCAGTGACCCTGAAACCAGAAAACCTAAAATGCCAGCATTTAAAGATAAACTGTCTGAACAGGATATCAAGAAAATGGCGGTTTACGTTTATAAGTTTGGTGGCGGCAAATAAGTTTTTAAGCTAACACCGTTTGTCGGTGTCCTGTTAAAGAGTTATATTGAGTATTAAGTGATATAGGTCAACAGGATACCGGCATAAAAACGTTATGATTAAGTTTTATAAAATTAGTATGTTAGAAAATACTTTATGTAACATACTATACTGGTTAATATAGGAGTGTTCTTATGAATGATGCTGTATTTTGGGGTTCTATTGCAGCTGTCGGTATCTGTGTTGTAATTCTTGTGTATTTAGGCATCTTAGCCGTCAAAAAAATCAATACAGATCACAGTGAAGATTAAAAAGTTTTAAAGCAAAAAAAAGAGAGGCTTGCCTCTCTTTTTTTTGCTTTAAAACTTTTAATAATAAAATTTCCTGTAACAATTATATGTAACATAAGTTACTTATAATGTTCTTATTTGATCTATAATATAATAGTTAACTTTTATTTTTTCAGTATTTATTATTTTAGAGAAATAACCATTATGGCCGAAAAAAATATTCAGGAACAAACGATAGAAGAACTCTACGCTGAAGCTAATGAGCATAAGATTAATGTGGGTGACATAAAGATTCACGCCAAGCGTATGAAGGGTAAATTCAGAAGCATAAAATGGCTGACTAATTCCATCTGGTTAATTCTTTTTTTCGGCCCCTATTTACGCTGGAATGGACATCAGGCTGTATTGCTGGATATTCCTAACCGTCAGTTTCATATTTTTAATATTACACTGCTGCCGCAGGACTTATGGATGCTGTCATTTGTTCTGTTATTTTTTGCTATTCTGCTGGCGGTAGTTACGGCACTGGCCGGCCGGGTATGGTGCGGATTTTTCTGTTTTCAGACAGTATGGACCGATGTGTTTACTTGGATTGAAGATAAAATAGAAGGCGGGCCTGCAAAACGTCGCAAACTGGATAAGACCCCCTGGGATATGAAAAAAATCACCATGCGGGCCAAAAAATATTTGCTTTGGTTATTAATTTCAGTGTTTACCGGCATTAGTTTTGTAGCCTGGTTCACCGATTCGTTCCAGCTCTGGAAAGATCTTATTACCTTACAGGCTTCTTCCACAGTCTGGATCACCATTTTAATGTTTACCGTAGGTACTTTTTACCTGGCCGGATTTTTACGTGAGCAGACCTGTTTCTGGCTTTGCCCCTATGCCCGTATTCAGGCAGTAATGATTGATGATACCTCCATTATACCTAGCTACGATGTACCACGGGGTGAAAAGCGTGGTCGCCTGGTCAAAGGCAAACCGGTATCTGAAGATCAGGGTGACTGTGTTGACTGCAACCAGTGCGTAGCCGTCTGTCCTACCGGTGTAGATATTCGCGGTGGCCAGCAGGAAGGCTGTATTATGTGCGGTTTATGTCTGGATGCCTGTGATGTGGTAATGGACAAAATTGGTAAACCCAAAGGCCTGATAAAATATGCTTCCTGGGATGGTATACGCGGCAAGGAAGAAAAGCCTCTATTCAAGCGTCCCAGAGTCTGGCTGTATACCACTATTATGACTATTGCCCTAGCCGGTATTATATATGGCCTCAGTGGTATGGAGTCCATTGAACTAAAAGTTATTCACTCAAGACAACCCCTGTTTGTCCTGCAAAGTGATGGCACCATACAAAATCGTTACACATTAAAGGTATTAAATAAACTTCCTGCAGATATGGATGTCAAAGTAAGCGTAAAGCAACATGATTTAAAAGGCCTGATTATTAGTGGTGCGGAAAAGCCTGTAAAAGCCAATCATGGTACCGTTACACCGGTTACCATTTTTGTGAAAGTACCTAAGAAAAACTTGACGGCACAATCGGTACCGATTACCTTTGTAGTGGATGGTAAAGAAGAGACTGGTCAGGTTTATCATAGTGAACGGGAAAGTGTTTTTATCGGACCTAAACGATAAATTCGAACGTCAATTTGAGTATTCTCTTTAACAGGGGAATAATAGTTAATTCAATTATGGATGTTAATAGCAAATTGCTATTAACATCCTTTGTTTTTGTTTGTGGTGGTTATGAATACAGAAAAAGAAAATACAAAAAAGAAAAACTGGTATAAAAGTCCCTGGGTAATAGGCTGGCTGCTGCTGGTGGCAACGGTACTGGGTGTTAATATGTACATGATTATGCAGTCTATGAATGATTTTCCTGGACTGGTTGTAGATGACTTTTATGAACGCGGCCAAGATTATGAAGAAAACATCCATAAAAAACTGGATAATAATAACCTCTGGAAAACCAGCTTTGACTATCAGCAGATTCATCTGAATCAGCCAGCTGATATACGTTTTGTGATCACTGATCAACAGGGTAATACTGCGAATATAGAAAAAATAACTATGTATCTATATCGTCCCGCCAATGCAAAAAAAGATTTTTCCCTGCCTATGAAAGCAACAGAAAAAAATAATACCTGGCATACCAGTGTCACTTTTGACAGTAAAGGCAAATGGGATATGCTAGTCAGTGTCATTATAGATGGTAAAGAAGCCAACTATGGTGAAAGTATTTTTGTTAATGACTGATTATAAAATTAGATAAACCAAAGCCATAAAAATAGTGAGTCACTCCGAAACCTGCGATCATTGCCACCTGCCCCTGCCTGAAGGGGAAAAAATAACGGCAACCATAAACGATAAAGAAATGCAGTTTTGCTGTTATTCCTGCAAAACTGTATGTGAAACTATTTATGGTGCAGGCATGGAAGGCTTTTATAAGCGCACACCTGATAATGAAACCCTGCAGCCGCCGCCTGAAATTGATTCCCAGCTGGAAGTTTATGATCTGGATGAAGTCCAGGGAGATTTTGTTGATAGCCTAGGTGATATACGGGAAATACATCTGCTGGTGGAAGGCATTCACTGTGCCGCCTGTGTCTGGCTGATTGAACGGCGGCTGGCCATGGTTGATGGAGTTATGGATGCCTATGTTAATCTCAGTGCCAAAAAGCTTAAGGTTAAATGGGATAACCGGAAAATTAAGTTATCTCGCATATTGCAGATCCTTGGTCAGATTGGTTATGCGGCCGTGCCCTATGATCCGGAAGCGGCGGAAGGGCAGATAAAAAAAGCCAATCGTCAGCTATTATTTCGCCTGGGTTTTGCCGGCTTTGCGGCCATGAACCTGATGTGGATCTCCATTGCGCTTTATACCGGTGCTGATGAAGGTAAATTTAAAGAACTGTTTTACTGGCTGGGATTCGGCCTAGCCACACCCACTTTAATCTATTCAGGCTATCCTTTTTTCCGGGGTGCTATTACCGGTCTGCTCAATTGTCATCTGATCATGGATCTGCCCATTGCTATCGGGGCGACCATTACCTATTTATATTCCTGTTATGTTGTGATTAGCGGCTCCGAAATTGCCCATGTGTATTTTGACACCGTGGTTAACTTTATTTTTGTTATTCTGACTGGTCGCTACCTTGAGGCAATGTCCAAACGCCTGGCAGTACAGTCCTCTCAACGGCTGCTGGATCTGCAGCCTAAAATCTCTACCCTGATTGAGGGTGATGAAACAAAAATTGTGCCCATACGGGCCCTGAAAGAAGGTGACTGGGTACTGGTTAAGGCCGGAGAAAAAATTCCGGTGGACGGAGTGATACTCAAGGGTGAAGGGATCATTGATGAGTCCATGATGACTGGGGAATTTGTGCCGGTAGCCAAATTTAAAGGCGATTATGTTTCAGCAGGTACCACCAATAATGATGGTGTACTGACCATTGAAGTAAAAAACACTCTGAAAAATACCGCCCTAGGTAAAATTATTCATCTGGTGGATGAAGCTCAGTCAACCCGAGCTCCGATTCAATGCACTGCGGATCGCATTATTCCTTGGTTTGTATCTGTGACTCTGATTCTGGCGACCTTAACCTTTTTCTTCTGGGTTAATAAGGACTTTGAACTGGCTTTAATGGCAGCCACATCGGTGCTGATTATTACCTGTCCCTGTGCATTTGGCCTGGCCACCCCAATGGCTATTGCGGTGGCCACGGGCGTCGGTGCGCGGATGGGGGTACTGGTAAAACACGGGGCGGTACTGGAGATATTATCTTCAATTAAAGATTTTATATTTGATAAAACCGGTACTCTGACCCAGGGCAAAATGCTGGTCAGTACCCTGTATGATATACCGCTGGATCAAACCGGCAGGATAGAGTCCATTAATGTCGATGAAGAGCGCATGGCACAACTGGATCAACGTCAGAAATATATTCTGTCATTAGCATGGTACCTGGAAAAACAGTCGGAACACATGATTGCCAAAGCCATTGTCAGTTTTGCACAGCAATACGCTTTACAGCACTGGATTCGTCAGACCCTTAAAAGCAGTGATGACGATCTGGAGTATATTAAGGTAATATCAGGTTCAGGAATACAGGCCAGTTACCAGAACAGGCAGGTGGCCATTGGACATCTGAACTGGATAAAAGAAAAGGCTTCATTGTCACCGGACTTGGTCGCAGAACTTGAACAGGAAATGCAGCAATACCATGTCAGCGGTAGCAGCGTGGTTTATATCTGGGTTGAGGCACAGGCTTTAATGGCTTTTTTGGTGGAAGATAAATTACGTGAAGATGCACCCGGTATTATTAAAAAAATGCATGAACAGGGCTTTCATGTTACCTTGTTGAGTGGTGATAAACAGGAAGTGGCTCAATATATGGCAGATAAGCTGGGTATTGAGGAAGTGATTGCAGAAGTGATGCCGGATCAAAAAGATCAGTTAATTCAGCAAAAACAGCAACAGGGGTTGAAGGTGGCTATGGTCGGTGATGGTATTAATGATGCACCGGCTCTGGTCAGGGCGGATGTGGGTATAGCCATGGGCTCGGGCACCGATGTCTCTATAGAAAGTGCCGATGTTATCTTGGTCAATGGAGAATTGGCAAAAATTCCGCTGGCAGCCGAATTGTCCTGGGCAACACTGACAACCATTAAGCAGAATATAGGCATTTCTATTGTCTATAATATTATTATGGTGCCGCTGGCTATGGCGGCTATGATCACACCACTGGTCGCAGCGATCTCCATGCCCTTAAGCTCTTTGTTGGTGATTGGTAATGCCGCTAGGTTGCGCTGGCGCTTTAAAAACAAATAATGGGTAACAATAGATGGATGTAATATACGGTTTAATCCCTAGTATGATTATTATCGGCATTATCCTGGTGGTGATCCTGTTCTGGGCCATAAAAGCAGGGCAGTTTGATGATCTAGAAGGTGATGCCCATCGTATCCTCTTGGACGAAGATCTTGCGATAGATGAAAAAAAAACGCACAATAATAAACAGCAGGAAAATTCAACTTCTCAGACAGATGGTCAAACAGACAGTCCGTCTGAAAAAATACCCGGAAAAAAGGAAAATCAAGGGTAAACCAGCATAGTAAAAATCATATTTGAATATTAATATGTGCTAAATTAAATTTTCATTTTAATTTCAATAAAATGATACCGCAGGAGTGTTTTATGAATAAAATTACAAAATTGATGGTAGCTACCTCATTACTGGCAGCTTCTGTTGTCGCTTCAGCATGGAATTTTGGTGGGGATTCCTGGAGTTGGGGAAAAGATTATTCCTATAATAGCGGTCCGTACAGCAATAGCTGGGGAAGTGGTGGCCCATGGGGTAATAATAATCGCTGGGGTGGCAACCGCTGGGGCGATAATGATGCACCCTGGAACCGGGGCAATAACAATAACCGTCGTTATTATGGTGGTTCTGGCGTTTATGGTCCAGGTCCTGGTTATGGTGCTCTAGGCTCTATGTATGGCCCAGGCCTCGGCAGTGACTTTGATCCAGCTGCAAACCCATACATTAATCCACCACCAGCTCCGGAAGCACCGGTTCTGGAACAGCCTGCTGCACCAGCAGCCCCGGCTACAGAAACTACACCTTCTCAAACTACTGTGACTCAATAGTCACTTCCCCCTCTCCCATTGGGAGAGGGGCTTTTAATAAAAAGCAGTTACTAAACCAATAAAAAAGGGAGCTAAATAGCTCCCTTTTTTTGCATAGGCTTTTTGTTTATTAAATTAAGCAGCCATAGTCATAGCAGACTTAAGTTTTTTCATGGCATTGTTTTCAAGCTGTCTGACCCGCTCAGCAGAAATATCATATTTACCGGCCAGATCCTGTAAAGTGAATTTGTCATCACTTAACCAGCGTTGTGAAACAATGTCACGGCTGCGGTCATCCAGAGTAGCCAGTGCCGTATGCAGTAATTCTGATTCCCTGTCCTTGCTGTCAGAAGTGATCAGAGACTGTTCTGGTGATGGCTCAGCAGACTCAAGATAGTTAGCAGGGATAACCGGAGTATTCTCATTATCCTCTTCATCATAACCATCAAAAGCATTGTCCTGATAAGTCAGGCGGGCTTCCATCTGTAGAACATCTTTAGTAGTTACACCCAGTTCTCTGGCAACGGTATTGACCTCTTCATCTGAGAACCAGCCTAAACGCTTTTTCTTACGGCGCAGGTTAAAAAACAGTTTGCGCTGTGCCTTGGTCGTGGCAATTTTAACAATACGCCAGTTACGCAGAATGTATTCATGAATTTCTGCCTTAATCCAGTGTACGGCAAAAGAAACCAGACGGACCTTTCTGGCAGGATCAAAACGCTTAACTGCCTTCATCAGGCCGATATTGCCTTCCTGGATCAGGTCACCTTGGGGTAAACCGTAACCGCGATAGCCGCGGGCAATATGCACGACAAAACGTAAATGAGACATAATCATACGTTGTGCTGCATCCAGATCACCTTCATCCTTGACCTTTTTTGCCAGTTCGACTTCTTCTTCAGCAGTTAGCATGGGGATCGAGTTAACAGCACTGATATAACTATCAAGGCTACCGGTAGAGACCGCCAATGGTAGAGCTAAAGATTTATCTGTCATGTGTTTCTTCCTCGTTTAAAAATTTCCGTTAATCGTAAGAAGCCATTCTTTATAAATATTGTTAAAGTAACGCTGTCAAAATCAATTACGGAGCAAAGAACTGGTAATTTTAGCACTCTTTAGTATAGAGTACTAATTTTAAAAAAAGTTCAATAAATGTCAAAATATTTTTAACTTTTTTGCAGCTTAACAAAGCATATCAGAATTTATTAACCAAGTAAAATAATCAGGTTTTTTTATTGTTAATATATCCTTGTTTTTTTATAGGTATTTATTGAATAGTTTAATAGCCATCCGGCGGAATATTAACGCCATTCTGGATTAGCCAGCCCCGATCCAGCTGTTCCCTGGCCTGCTGATAATCGTCTGAAAGCATGCTCAGGCCTTTAACCTGTGGAAAAATCAGGCCAATCACCTTGCCGCAGGGGACTTCAGTGGAAATGGGGCTATTAGATAGTGGCAATTCCCTGCTTAATGCGCAATACTTTAAAATGATAAGGGAAATTACGGATCTCAGCCCTGTGTTCAAGTTTCTGATTCAGTTCCCGAACACGTGCTGGCTGATAGAAAAAAGCAAACATCAGATCGACACAGATGGTTATCAGTACCAGTGCGTATATTTTGGTTCCCTTATTCATTAATAATTCCTAGTTTGCGTCAGCAGTAGCTTATGAAAGGCGGGTAATTATATTAAAATAATAAATAATGGATTTACATAGGTATGTCTTTAAGGATTTTATCATTTTGTTTCAATAGTTTACCCATCAGGATGTAACTCCATAATTAGGTTCTACACCAAACTGATAAAGTCCAGTAGACTTATCTCGTTTAGGATGAGCTCTGCCAGCATTTTCTTTCAGGAAAAAATATGTTCTTTCAAGCACATCCGTTAATTGTTTTCGTTTATGTTTAACAATGGATTCCAATAATGAATACCACCAGTAAACGGTTGTTTTGGAGACCGTCA
>JANELJ010000002.1 GCA_024511395.1 Gammaproteobacteria bacterium
ATATTTCGGGTTCCTTCAAAAAAATGGTTAAAACTGTACTGTCTAATTTATGAATAATCTAGCTACAACCTTACCTGCCTTTATTTTTACCATTACATTACTGGTAGCTATACATGAGTTTGGACACTTCTGGGTGGCGCGAAAACTCGGTGTTAAGGTACTGCATTTTTCTATTGGCTTTGGCAAACCCCTGTTTAAGTTTACCGGTAAGCAGGATGATACCGAATACGTCATTGCCGCTATTCCGCTGGGCGGTTATGTCAAGATGCTGGATGAAAGAGAAGGTGATGTGCCGAAAGAAGAACTGCATCGGGCCTTTAACCGACAGCCCGTCTGGTCACGTTTTGCCATAGTATTTGCCGGACCCTTTATTAATTTTGTATTTGCCGTGTTTGCCTTCTGGATGATGTTTGTTATTGGTGTTCAGGGCATAAAACCCATTATGGGGCACCTGGATGAAACTTCTATTGCCTGGCAGGCGGGATTACGGGAAGGGGATAAAATTGTGGCGGTAGACGGTTATGCCACCCCGACCCTGAGTGCCGTATATGAGCAATTATTATCAGCCTTTTTAAATCGCAGTCAGGTTAAACTGAAACTGGCCGATGAACGGCTTATTACCATAAAACTCAATGAGGTGCCAAAAGATATTGAGACCTCAGAATTACAGAAAATTATCGGTCTCAGTATCAGGCTGTCCGAGGAAGACGTTATTATCAGTGAAGTGGCTCCCGATTCTCCCGCTGCTCAGGCTGGTATGCAGGCTGGTGATCAGGTACTGGCCATTAACGGCCAGTCCATCAGACACTGGCGGGAACTAGTCAGGGCCGTGATAGATAAGCCCGGCCAGACGATTTCTGTTGAAATACAACGTAAGGTTCAGGACAGGCTCCAGCGTGAGACTTTGCCCATTAAAATAGCATCCGTAGACTACAATGGTGAAACCATTGGCCGAATTGGCGTCCGCCCCAAAGCGGTCACGCCCTTACCGGAGTCCATGTATGCCATGCATCAATACGGTGTTTTGGAGGCAATTCCACGGGGAATTGAAAAAACCTGGGATTTATCAGTGCTAACCTTAAAAATGTTAGGTAAAATAGTGCTCGGCGAAGCCTCTATTAAGAATATCAGCGGTCCGATTACTATTGCAGAAGTGGCTGGACAGTCGGCACAAATGGGATTTGAAAGCTTTCTTCGTTTTCTGGCAATAGTCAGTTTAAGCTTGGGAGTAATAAACCTGTTGCCTATCCCCATGTTGGATGGCGGACACCTGTTATATTACCTGATTGAAATAGTAAAAGGTTCACCGGTTTCAGAAGCGGCTCAGGAATTTGGCCTGAAAATTGGTGTGGCTATTTTGATTATGCTGATGAGTGTGGCTTTATTTAATGATTTTAATCGTTTGCTTCAGTAATATTTATCCTTTTATAGATTCTACCTATGGAAGAGGGCAGGGTAAGGGGAGTTGAACAAACGCAAGATAATAATAAATTTAAATTTTTCTGCTCGGTTAAATCGGCTGCAGGAAAGTACAACCATTGATGACTGGAACTCACTAAATGAGACGTGTTTTTTTCTCTATTACCAACCTTATTAACTTTAAAGCTAATATAAAAAAATTAGTTTTTATAAGTGCGGCTTCTATAAATGCCCTGTTATTTTGTCTCCCCTTATGGGCAATTGAACATTTTACTATTGAAGATATTCAGGTCGATGGGTTACAGCGTATCTCTGCTGGTACCGTATTTAACTACCTGCCCTTAAGAGTAGGAGATAAAGTTGATGACAGAGCCATTTCCAAGTCTATTCGGGAGCTGTTTAAAACCGGTTTTTTCAAGGATGTACGCCTGGAACGGGAAGGTAATCGACTGATAGTTTTTGTAGTGGAACGTCCGGCTATTGCTGATATTAAATTTGAAGGCAATAAGGATATTGATACCGAAGAATTAACCAAGGCCTTAAAACAGATCGGTTTTGCTGAAGGCCGGGTCTATGACAAGTCTGCTTTACAGCGAGTGGTAGAAGAACTTAAACGTCAGTATTATGCCCGGGGTAAATACGCTGTACGTATTGACACCGTAGTCACTCCACTGGAACGTAATCGTATAGGCATTCAGGTGAATGTTTCAGAAGGTCTGGTAAGCACTATTACCAAAATTAACTTTGTTGGCAATAAAGCCTTTGATACGGAAACACTGCTTGATGAAATGGAGTTAACCACGCCTACTCTGTTTTCTTTTTATACCAAAACCGATCAGTATTCCAGGCAGAAACTGGCCGGAGATCTGGAAAATATCCGTTCCTTTTATCTCGATCGGGGCTATGTCAACTTTAAAATTGATTCCACCCAGGTGGCCATTACACCAGATAAAAAGCATATATATATCACTGTTAATATTACTGAAGGTGACAAATATACTATTAAGGAAGTTAAACTGGCCGGTGACCTGATTGTTGAACCCAAAGAAATTTTCCCGGTTGTTAAAATTCAGAAAGGTCAGTACTTTTCCAGAAAAAATATTACCGAAACCTCAGAAGCTATTGTCGATATTCTGGGTAAGGCAGGATATGCCTTTTCCAATGTTAACCCTATCCCCCAGGTAGATGATAAAACCAAGGAAGTTACTCTGACCTTTTTTGTGGACCCCGGCAACCGGGTTTATGTACGCCGGATCAGTATTATCGGCAATACCAATACGGCTGATGAAGTCATACGTCGTGAAATGCGTCAGTTTGAAAAAAGCTGGATTTCAACCACCAATGTAGAACGTTCCAAAGCCCGTCTGCAGCGGCTGGGATTTTTCAAGGAAGTCAGCGTAGAGACACCTCCGGTGCCAGGCAGCTCTGATATGGTGGATGTGATTTATACGGTAGAAGAACAGTCCACCGGCAGTATTAACGCAGGTGCCGGCTTCTCCCAGTCACAGGGTGTTATTTTTAACTTTAGTATTACCCAGGATAATTTTCTGGGTACTGGTAGTCGTTATAGTGTGGCAGCTAATACCAGTGGCGTCAATACCATTTACAGTATCAGTGTGACTGACCCTTATTTTACCGATGACGGCATTAGTCGTACCCTGCGTTTTAACTGGCGGGAAACCGATCTGGCTGAAGAAAACCTGTCTAATTATGTGACAGATAATATCAGTTTTGGAGTGGGCTTCGGTGTGCCAATTAATGAGTTTGATCGGATTGGTTTTGGGGTGGATTTTGAAAACACCCAGATTGATTTGCCATCAATTAGAGAAGGTAGCGATGCCAACGACACATATTATTATATGGGTACTTCCCAGGATACTTCCCTGGATATCCTTGAATATGTATTTAATGAAGGAGACGACTTTTCAGTACTAAAGCTTTCAGCTAACTGGTCTCATGATAGTCGAAATAAAGCCATTTTCCCAACCCGGGGTGCATTACAGCGTCTTTCAGGTGAAGTGACTGTTCCCGGCAGTGACTCTCAGTTTTATCATATTAATTATGTTCAGCAGCGTTTCTTTCCTTTAACACGTACGACTACCCTTATGCTCAAGGGTAATATTGGTTATGCAGATACCTATGGTGGTGATATGTTCCCACCATTTGAAAAATATTATGCCGGTGGTATGAGAGATATTAGAGGTTATAAATCCAATACTTTGGGACCTAAGGACGACAAAGATGCTACATTTGTAAACTTTAATGATACAGGAAAAACAGTTAAGCACTTTGCAACGGGTGATCCATTAGGGGGACAGTTTAAACTCATTGGTAATGCAGAAATTATTCTGCCAGTTCCCTTTGTTAAGGACTCATCGGCCTACCGTTTAAGCGGTTTCGTTGATATGGGTAATGTCTTTGCCGACATTGGTGACTTCGAAGCCAGTGAAATACGCTATACTACAGGTATAGCCGGAGCATGGCTTAGTCCCTTTGGCTTATTAAGAGTCAGTGTGGCCGCACCTTTAAATGAAAAAAGTGAGGATGATACGGAAACCTTTCAGTTCTCCTTTGGTCAATCTTATTAAAGTACCTGAAATCGTGTAGAATAGCAGTCTATCGGCTATCTAAATAAAGAATATAAAAATTATGGAGAATCATATGACTAAGAAACTGATGGCACAATCCCGATGGTTAATCCTGATCATCTGCCTGTTTTCAGTCTCTTTTGCTTGGGCAGGTCAGAAAATTGCCTTTGTTAACCAGGCTAAATTACTGCAGAAGGCGCCGCAGGCGGAGGCCGCACGCAGTAAATTGCAAAAGGAATTTGCCAAACGGGATAAGGCACTGGTCAATTTACAGAAAAAAATTCAGAGCAGTACTGAAAAGTTACAGAAAGATGCGGCTATTCTGTCCTCTACCGAGCTGAATAAGCTGAAACGTAAAATCACCATGATGAGACGGGATCTGGAACGTGACAAGGCGGCATTTAAGGAAGATCTGAGTATTCGTCAGAATGAAGAACTGGTTAAACTGCAGAAGTCTGTATTGCAGTCCATTAAAACCATTGCTGAACAGGAAAAATATGATCTGATCATCAGCGAAGGGGTTATTTATGCCAGCAAACTAATTGATGTAACCGATAAAATTCTGTCTCAGTTAAAAAAACAATATCGTTCAGGTAAGTAAGCTCTTCATAACGACCTGACTAAGTAAAATACATGTCCATTCCCACCCGGCAGGCCAGCTTAAAAGAACTGGCTGAATTTGTTAATGCAGGATTTCAGGGTGATCCTGAAACTCAAGTTTCAGGTATTGCTACTCTGGAACACGCCCAGCCGGGTGATCTCAGTTTTTTTTCCAACCGTAAATACCACAAGTTTCTGTCCACTACCCAAGCGGATATTGTTATTCTTAAAGTAGAAGATGTGCAACACTGTCCGACTAATGCGATTATTAGCGATGATCCTTATTTAAGCTATGCCAAACTGGCTGCCTGGCTTACCACCGAACAAAATCCAACCGCTATAATTCATGATACGGCCATTATCGGCCAGGACACTCATATAGGGGAAGATGTTTCACTGGATGCTAATGTGGTTATTGGTGTGCAGTGTAATATTGGTAACAATGTCCGTCTGGATGCAGGCTGTGTGATTGCTGATGGCGTGACTATTGGAGACAATACCCATTGCTATCCTAATGTTTCCATTTATAAGAATGTTCGTATTGGAAAAAACACCCTGATCCATTCCGGTGTGGTAATAGGCAGTGACGGTTTTGGCATTGCTAATGAGCAGGGCAAATGGATTAAGGTACCGCAACTGGGCTCTGTACAGATTGGTGATAATGTGGAAATCGGAGCCAATACTACCATTGATCGGGGAGCCATTGAAGATACCATTATTGAAAATGGTGTAAAACTGGATAACTTGATCCAGATTGCTCACAATGTCCATATTGGTGAAAATGCCGCCATTGCAGGCTGTGTCGGGATTGCCGGCAGTACGACGATAGGCCGTAACTGTGCAATCGGCGGGGGAGCTGGGATCCTAGGGCATTTAAGCATTACTGATCAGGTTCATATTACAGCCACTTCTCTGGTGACCAAAAGTATTAGCAAACCCGGTGTCTATTCTTCGGGGATGCCCCTGCAGGAAAATGCCATGTGGCATAAAAACTTTATTCGCTTTAAACAGCTTGATTCCATGGCCAGACGCTTAACAGAATTACAGGCACAGGTTAAGACTTTGGAAAAATAATTGCTGGCTGTTTCCAAACAGTGACCGGTTCTACTATGACTTATTCCCATATAAAAGTATAATGGCTTCAGAACTGTTACTGGTTCAGGACTGTTATACCAGCCCAAGACTCGCATTTAAAAAGATATAAGAAGAAATAATGGAAAAACAACTCAATTCAATGGATATCAATGATATTCTGGAACACCTGCCGCACCGCTATCCTTTTTTGCTGGTGGACAAAGTCGTGGATTATGAAGCCGGAAAATATTTAACCGGTATCAAAAATGTCAGCTATAATGAACCACAGTTTACCGGTCATTTCCCTCAAAAGCCCATTTTGCCCGGTGTTCTGGTTATTGAAGCACTGGCACAGGCAACGGGTATTCTGGCGTATAAATCCACAGATTCAAAACCTAACGAAAACTCTCTGTATTATCTGGTAGGCATTGATAAAGCGCGTTTTAAGCGTCCGGTCAACCCTGGAGAGCAGCTGGTATTAAAAGTTGAAGTGGTTAAAAATATGCGCGGTGTCTGGAAATTTAATGCCGAAGCAACCGTTGATGAGCAACTGGTGGCTTCTGCTGAATTAATGTGTGCTGAGAGAGATGCCTGAGAAAGATTCTAACTCTGTTTTAATTCATCCAACGGCTATTATTGATCCCTCAGCGGAACTGGCGGATGATGTTTCGGTGGGAGCCTTTTCTGTTATCGGCCCCAAAGTAAAAATTGACACCGGCAATATAATCGCTTCTCATGTGGTGATTAATGGCCCAACCAGCATTGGTAAAGATAACCACTTTTACCAGTTTGGTTCTATTGGTGAAGCTCCCCAGGATAAAAAATACCAAGGCGAAGACACCACGCTTGAAATCGGCAGCCGGAATGTTATTCGTGAATTTACTACGCTGAACCGTGGAACAGTACAGGATCGCGGTGCCACCACTATTGGTGATGACAACCTGATTATGGCTTATGTGCATATTGCCCATGACTGTGTTCTGGGCAGTAATATTATCCTGGCCAATAATGTAGCCCTGGCCGGTCATGTTAATATTCATAATCATGCTATTTTAGGCGGTTTTTCTCTGGTGCATCAGTTCTGCACTATTGGCTCTTATTGCTTTACGGCCATGAATAGTGTTATTTCCAAAGATATTCCACCTTATGTCATGGTGTCCGGTCATATGGCTAAACCTCATGGACTTAATATCGAAGGTCTGAAACGGCATTGTTACAGCCGGGAAGCCATTAAGTCCATTCGGCAGGCCTACAAGGCTCTGTATCGTTCAGGCTTGACTCTGGAAGATGCCATTACCGAGATTAATGAACTGGCTACAGAGTGTCAGGAACTGATGTTAATGACCGAGTTTTTAAAAAATCACCTTAAGCGTGGGATAATCCGCTAATGCGTATAGGCATTATTGCGGGCGAAGCGTCTGGTGATATCCTTGCCTCCGGTTTAATTAAAGCCATTCACAAATACTATCCTGATGCACAGTTTGAAGGCATTGCCGGCCCTTTAATGATTGAGGCCGGCTGCAGGGCTATCTATCCGGCAGAAAAGCTGGCGGTGATGGGACTGGTTGAAGTGCTGGCTCATTATCGTGAATTATCCTCTATCCGCAAGGAACTCATTGAATACTTTATTGCTAATCCTCCCGATGTCTTTATCGGTATCGATGCACCGGATTTTAACCTAGATATTGAAGCGGCTTTAAAAGCACAGGGCATTGGCACTATCCATTATGTCAGCCCCTCAGTCTGGGCCTGGCGACAGTATCGCCTGGCTAAAATTGCCCGGGCTGTGGATATGATCCTGACTCTGTTTCCATTTGAAAAACGCTTTTATGAAAATCATAAAATTTCAGTTCAGTATGTGGGACATACCCTGGCTGATGAAATTGATTTAAAAATTGATGTTCCTGCTATCCGTAAAAAACTGTCACTGGATATAAAAAACAATCAATCTGTTATCGCCGTACTGCCGGGCAGCCGTATGTCCGAGGTGACACGACTTGCACAGCCTTTTATTGCAACCATGCTCCAGTGTCTGCAGGAACAATACTTACAGAATAAATCGGATTTGGTTTTTGTTATACCCTTTGTTAATGAAAAAACCAAGGACTTTTTTACCCAGGAGCTGGATCAGCAGTTTAAGGGGCAGGACGTTTTACGCCAGCAGATCCATTTGTTTAACTGCTGCTCCAGAGATGTTATGGCAGCAGCCGATGCCGTATTACTGGCCTCCGGTACCGCTGCTCTGGAAGCCTTGTTATTAAAGAAACCCATGCTGGTGGCCTACAAACTGGCACCGTTGACATACTGGATGGCCAAACGATTATTAAAAGTTCCTTATTACTCTCTACCCAATTTGCTGGCAGGGGAGTGTCTGGTGGAAGAAATTACCCAGAACGATGTTTGTCCTGAAATACTTACAGATAAAGTGTTAAATTTGCTCAATATTGAAAACTGGCAGGAAAAACTGAAAATATTTGATGACATTCACCAGCTGTTGCGTAAAAATGCCAATGAAACTGCAGCTCAGGCTGTTATAGATTATTTACGATCAAAGGGTAAACTGCCTGCCTCTGACTCGGTTGTTCGTGTTAAAGATCCCACGGCAGAAGAAAAATAATGGCTTTTGATCCTCTGTATGAAAACCTGTCCGGTCTGGTTGCGGGTATTGATGAAGTTGGCAGAGGCCCGCTGGCCGGTGCTGTGGTAACGGCTGCCGTTATACTGGATCCGAGTAAGCCTATTAAAGGGCTTGATGATTCCAAAAAAATCTCTGAAAAAAAACGAAACATCTTGGCACAGCAGATCAAAGAGCGGGCATTATGTTATTGTCTTGCCCGCGCCGAACACGGTGAAATTGATGATTTAAATATTTTTCAGGCCACTCTGCAGGCCATGCGCCGTGCAGTGCAAGGGTTGCATATTAGGCCTGATCGGGTGCTGGTGGATGGTAAGTTCTGTCCTGATATTACTTATTCATGTGAGGCGGTGGTAAAAGGTGATTCAAGGGTGGCGGCTATTAGTGCCGCCTCAATTCTGGCCAAGGTGGAACGGGATAATGAAATGATTGCCTTGGATAAAGTCTGGCCCGGCTATGGCTTTGCAAAACATAAGGGCTACCCGACCAAAGTGCATATTGAAGCCTTACAAAAGCTGGGTGTAACCCCTATCCACCGTAGAAGTTATAAGCCGGTACAGAAAATTTTAAATATGCAAAACGTATAATATTCCCTGATTTTGAGACAGCAGCTTCTAAAGCACTTTAAAAAATGCCCAATACTTTTGTTCACTTAAATATCCACACTGAATTTTCTCTGGTTGATGGAATTGTCCGTCTCAAGCACTTAATCCAGGCAGCCAAAGACCAGAAAATGCCGGCTCTGGCAGTCACAGATCAAAGTAATGTCTATGCTCAGGTTAAGGTTTATCAGGCCTGTCTGGGTGCAGGTATTAAGCCCATAGTCGGTGCTGATCTCTGGTTAAAAAATCCTGATGACTCTGCACAGCCGTTTCGCATATTAATTCTTTGCCAGAATAATGACGGCTACCTGAACCTGAAACATTTAATCAGCCGAAGTTATCTGGAAGGCCAGCATCTGGGCAAAGCGATGATTGAAAAAGACTGGTTGGCTGAGCGTTCAGACGGTTTAATAGTATTACTGGGCAAGGGCAGTGAAATCGGCAGCCTGTTATTAGAAGAGCACTACAGCGAGGCAAAAGCCGCCATTGGCTTTTACCAGCAGTTATTTCCAGACCGGCTTTACCTGGAGCTGCAGCGTATTTCACACCCCGGAGATGAACTGTTTTTGCATCAGGCGGTACAACTGGCCGGTGAATACAAGCTTCCCGTGGTGGCGACTAATGCGGTGCGTTTTATTAAGCGCGAAAATTTTGAGGCACATGAGGCACGGGTGTGTATTAACCAGGGCAGGGTACTGGCTGATAAACACCGGCCTAAGGATTATACCGAAGAGCAGTATTTAAAATCGGCAGCAGAAATGGCCGAGCTGTTTCAGGATATTCCGGAAGCTGTCGAAAACAGCGTAGAGATTGCCAGACGCTGTAATGTTACCCTGCACCTGGGCGAAAACTTTCTGCCTGACTTCCCGATACCGGAAGGCTTAAGCATGGATGAACATTTCCACAGGCTTTCCCATGAAGGACTGGATAAACGTTTTCCCCAGTTATTTGGTGAGGATTTTGACTTTGATAAAGCAGAATATCAGGATCGTATAAAAGAATACCGGGAACGTCTGGATATAGAACTGGATGTTATTATCGGCATGGGCTTCCCCGGTTATTTCCTGATTGTTGCCGACTTTATTCAGTGGGCCAAAAATAATAGTGTACCGGTGGGGCCAGGTCGGGGCTCTGGTGCTGGCTCCCTAGTGGCTTATGCTCTGACCATTACCGATCTGGACCCTCTGGAATACGATTTACTGTTTGAACGTTTCCTGAATCCGGAACGGGTATCTATGCCCGACTTTGATATTGATTTCTGTATGGAAGGCCGGGATAAAGTGATCCAGTATGTGGCTGAAACCTATGGACGGGATAGGGTGTCGCAAATTATTACCTTCGGTTCCATGGCCGCCAAGGCGGCTATTCGGGATGTGGGACGGGTACAGAGCCAGGGCTATGGCTTTGTGGACTCCATTGCCAAGCTGATCCCCATGGATATCGGTATTACCATTTCCAAAGCCATGGAGCAGGAGGAAGAACTGCAGCAGCGCTATGATACCGATGATGCCGTTAAAGAGCTGATTGATATGGCGCTGGCCCTGGAAGGCATTACCCGGAATGTAGGTAAACATGCTGGGGGCGTGGTCATTTCTCCCAGTGATATTAATGAATTTTCCCCCATCTACTGTGAACAGGGTTCTCAGAGCATTGTTACCCAGTTTGATAAAAACGACGTGGAAACTGTCGGTCTGGTCAAGTTTGACTTCCTGGGCTTAAAAACGCTGACAGTGATTGACTGGGCACTGGAAATTATTAATACCCGGCTTAAAAAAGAGGGCAAGGAACCAGTCGATATTAGCCAGATTGACCTGACGGATCGGGCTTCCTTTGATACCCTAAAAGCCAGTAATACCACGGCCGTTTTCCAGCTGGAATCCCGCGGCATGAAGGAGCTGATCAAACGCCTGCAGCCGGACTGTTTTGAAGATATTGTGGCCCTGGTGGCCCTGTTCCGTCCTGGTCCTTTACAGTCCGGTATGGTGGACGATTTTATTGACCGAAAGCATGGCCGGCAGAAAGTTGAATATCCTCATCCTTCGCTGGAACCCATTCTTCAGCCCACCTATGGTACCATTTTATACCAGGAACAGGTGATGCAGATCTCCCAGGTGCTGTCCGGTTATACTCTGGGTGGAGCCGATCTGTTGCGCCGTGCCATGGGTAAGAAAAAACCGGAAGTCATGGCCCAGCAGCGTTCTATTTTTGAAGAGGGAGCCGTTAAAAATAATGTAGACAAAGAAGTGGCTACCCATATTTTTGACCAGATGGAAAAATTTGCTGCCTATGGTTTTAACAAATCTCACTCAGCGGCCTATGCGCTGGTTTCCTATCAGACGCTCTGGTTAAAAACCCATTTTGTAGAAGCCTTTATGGCCGCTGTATTATCGGCAGATATGGATAATACCGATAAGGTGGTGATAATTATTGAAGAATGCCGAGATCAGGGGCTTAAGGTGGTGGCTCCGAAAGTGAATGTATCGGAATACAAGTTTACCGTCAGTGATGATAATGAAATTGTCTATGGCCTAGGAGCCATTAAAGGGGTTGGTGAAGGCGCCATTGAAAGTATTATTGAGAGCCGTAACAGCGGTGGCCCCTACAAGGATTTTCAGGACTTCTGCAATCGGGTGGATCTGCGGCGCTGCAATAAACGGGTTATAGAAACTCTGGTTAAATCCGGCGCCCTTGACGATATGGGCTGTACCCGGGCCACCCTGTTTAAGGTCATACCGGAAGCCACTAAAGCGGCTGAACAGTTCACCAAAGCCGAGGCAGTGGGGCAGGATGACCTGTTTGGCGGGGACTTTTTTGCCACCGGCTCACTGGACAGTACGGCGGAGGAAGCCGCTGGTTTTGAGCCGCTGGAAGAATGGCCGGAAGACGAACGTCTGAGGTATGAAAAAGATACTCTGGGACTGTATCTTACCGGACACCCCATTGATCAGTATCTTGATGAACTGAAAAACTTTATTACCCATCGCCTGGTTGAACTTAACCCGGAGAAAAAGCAGAATATTGTTATTGCAGGTCTGATTATTGGTATTCGAACCATTAATACCAAACGGGGCTTAATGGCTATTGTGACTATTGATGATCGCAGCGCCCGTCAGGAAATCACCCTGTTTTCTGAGCAGTTCACGGAATTTAAAGATATTTTAATTAAAGATTCAGTGATTGTAGTTTCCGGTGAACTGAGACTGGATCATTATTCCGGTAATGCCCGTATTAATGTTAATCATATTTATGATCTGGATGAAGCCCGTAATCATTTTGCCCGCAGACTGGCTGTATCCCTGCATCGGGAGCAAATAGACAATGATTTTATTGAGCAGTTCAGGGAACTTCTAAGCACTTTTTCTGAAGACGGGGAATGCCCGGTGGTCTGTTATTATCGGGGAGAAAAAGCCAAAGCAGCTATGCGCCTTGGAGATAACTGGCGAGTGCATCTGAATCGGGAACTCATTCAGCGCTTGGAGCATCTGACCGGCCATTCGAGTAAAATCATTTACCGTTAATGGAACTTCTGACCCTGTTTTTCAGTGGCTTTACATCTTCAACCTTGTTGCCGGGCAGTTCTGAAGTCCTGTTTGCCTGGATGCTGTCCCAGCAAAGCTGGCCGGTCTGGTTACTGATTGTCGTAGTGGGTACAGCTAATTCTTTAGGCGGTATGACCAACTGGCTGCTGGGTATATTAATACGCCGTGGACTGCTGGAAGACAGGGACAAAAAAAAGCACAACAGGAAAGCTAATAAAACCAGACTAAATGCGGAACAGTGGCTAGAACAGCACGGTGCCCGGGTACTGTTTTTCAGTTTTCTGCCCATCATCGGCGACCCCTTATGTCTGGTGGCCGGGCTAATTAAAATAAGCTGGCTGCAGGCTCTGCTTTATATTAGCCCGGGGAAATTTTTTCGTTATATTGCCATAGCTTACTTTATAAACTAATAATGTTATAATTATTTATTGTATAATAAGATTTTGCTCTCAACTTCCCTGCAGTAAAAAGGGACTTAATTGCCAGAATTAAAACATAAGAAAAGATAAAATGAATCCAAATTTTCTTGATTTTGAACAACCAATTGCTGAACTGGAAGCTAAAATTGAAGAGCTTCGCTATGTCGGCAATGATACCGATCTTAACTTATCCGAAGAAATTTCCACCTTACAGGGTAAAAGCCGTTCCTTAACGGAATCCATTTTTAAGAGCCTGACTCCCTGGCAGATCTCTCAGTTAGCCCGTCATCCTCTACGTCCTTATACTCTGGACTATATTGAACACATGTTTACGGATTTTGAAGAACTGCACGGCGATCGGGCTTTTGCCGATGATTCTCCTATAGTCGGTGGTCTGGCCCGTCTGGAGGGTCGGCCGGTTATGGTCATAGGTCACCAGAAAGGCCGCGATACAGCAGAAAAGGTAAAACGTAATTTTGGTATGCCGCGTCCGGAAGGTTATCGTAAAGCTCTGCGCCTGATGAAACTGGCGGAACGTTTTAAATTACCGATTCTGACCTTTATTGATACTCCCGGAGCCTATCCCGGTGTGGATGCTGAAGAACGCGGACAAAGTGAAGCCATTGCCCGTAATTTAATTGAAATGTCCGAGTTAAAAGTACCCGTCATCTGTACCGTTATCGGTGAAGGTGGTTCCGGCGGCGCACTGGCCATTGGAGTCGGTGACCGAGTGAATATACTGCAGTACAGTACCTATTCCGTAATTTCTCCAGAAGGCTGTGCCTCTATTTTATGGAAAAGTGCCGATAAAGCAGCCGAAGCGGCTGAAGCCATGGGCATAACCTCTGAGCGTTTAAAAGAACTTGGTCTGGTAGATCAGATTATAGAAGAGCCTCTGGGCGGTGCTCATCGCGATCATAAAGCCATGGCCAGTAAACTGAAACAATCCTTACTGGAAACTCTGGAACACCTGTCCGAACTGCCTGCGGACCGGTTACTGGATGCCCGCTACGAACGCCTGATGAAATACGGTAATTTTATTGAGGCTTAATAATGAAAGGAGCTGGAAGGAGTAACAGGCCATGTCGGTAACTCCTCAGTCCCTTCATTATCACTTAACCCGTCTGGTTGACAGCCAGAAATTCCTTATTGCCTACAGCGGCGGGGTGGACTCCCATGTTCTGCTGCATCTCTGTTATCAGCTAAAAAAACATAGCTTGGGTAAAGATCTGAACTTTTCCGCGGTATATATTGATCATGGTCTCAGCCCTTATGCTCAAAAATGGGGGGAGCATTGTCAGCGGGTTTGTTATGAACTGGACATTCCTCTGAGCATTATTGAAGTCAATGCCCAGCCTGAGCAGGGGCAAAGCCCGGAAGTGGCAGCCCGCAAAGCAAGATACCAGGCTTTTCATGAAATTTTAACAGACGGGGAATGCCTGCTCACTGCTCAGCATTTGGATGATCAGGCCGAAACCGTATTGCTGCAGTTAATGCGCGGCAGCGGTACCCGTGGATTATCAGCCATGCCTGAGCTTAAGAATTTTGGCAAAGGCTGGCTGTGCCGGCCCATGCTGGATGTCGATAAGCGGAGTATACTGGCCTATGCACAGCAGCATCAGCTGCACTGGGTAGAAGATGAAAGCAATCAGGAGCAGCGCTTTGACCGTAATTTTTTACGCCATAGTATTCTGCCTGAATTGCAGAAACACTGGCCTTCGGTACAAAGTAATATTGCCCGTACCGCCAGTGTGCTGGGTGAGTCTCAATATCTGCTCGATATTATGGCTAAAGAGGATTTTACTGCTGCGGTTGAATTTGAAAATGAGCAGCAGACAGCCGATAAACTGGTATTAAATAAAGTCAGAGAACTGGTCAGTTTACAAGCCTCACAAGCCTTAACTGATGCTCGTTTTAAACTGGCCCGGATGCATAATTTATTAAGATACTGGATACACCTCAATGACTTACCCATGCCATCTAAAAAAATTCTTGAACAGGTGGTGCACAATATTGTCTTTTCCCGTAACGATGCCTCACCGGTAGTATGCTGGAAAAGAGATTCGTTTCAATGTGAAATCAGAAAATACCGTAATACCCTGTACCTGATCAATCGAACCGGACAACCGGTTATTGCTGAACAGGTCAGAACACAAAGTTATACTCTTAAACCGGATCAACCGGTAAGCCTCACTGGTATCGGGATGATCTGTCTTGAGCTAGGTTCTGAAGAATTGAAACAGACCATTATAGTACGTTTCCGGCAGGGTGGGGAACGTTTCAGAAAATCCAGGGGCGCAGCATCAAGTCTGTTAAAACACTGGTTTCAGGAACAGGGCATCCCGCCTTGGGAACGGGATTATATGCCATTAATTTTTGTGGATAATGAGCTGGTTCAGGTGGGTAACTGTATTGTTAATAAAGATTTTGGTAATGAAAGTGGCAAACCCAAAGTTTTTGTAAAATCTGATCACTCATTAGCATAAATAGATGGAGCCATAACTGTGAAATAAGTGGGTGAAATTAACTGCAATAAACGGTAAAATTACCTTTTCAGATCCGACAAATTTTTTTACCATCTAAGAGTCCGTTCAAACATAATGACCAAGTATATATTTATCACCGGAGGTGTAGTTTCCTCTCTGGGCAAGGGTATTGCCTCTGCCTCATTAGCCACATTGCTGGAAGCCAGGGGACTGAAAGTGACCCTGCTTAAACTGGATCCCTATATCAATGTTGACCCTGGAACCATGAGTCCGTTTCAGCATGGTGAGGTCTATGTCACCGAGGACGGCGCTGAAACTGATCTGGATCTGGGGCATTACGAACGTTTTGTACGCACCAATATGCGCCAGAGTAATAACTTTACTGCGGGCCGTGTTTATGAAAGTGTGCTGTCCAAGGAACGCCGGGGTAATTACTTGGGTGCCACGGTTCAGGTTATTCCCCATATTACTGATGAAATCAAGCAGCGCATTTACCTTGGTGCAGCGGATGCTGATATTGCCATGATTGAAATCGGCGGCACCGTAGGGGATATTGAATCCCTGCCGTTTATGGAGGCTATCCGCCAGCTGGGTATTCAGATGGGCAGTGACAATACCCTTTTTATGCACCTGACCCTACTGCCTTATATACCCACTGCCGGTGAATTAAAAACCAAGCCTACACAGCACTCCGTTAAGGAATTACAGTCCATTGGTATTCGTCCGGACATTCTGGTGTGTCGTGCGGATCGGGAAATCCCCGATGAAGAACGTCGTAAAATTGCCCTGTTTACCAATGTGGAAGAAAGGGGTGTTATATCCGCCATTGATGTGGACAGTATTTACCGTATACCACTGCTATACCATGAGCAGAAACTGGATCAGCTGGTGGTGGAAAAACTGAAGCTGGATGTACCGGATGCCGATCTGTCCCAGTGGCAGGCTGTAGTTAATGCCCAGAAAAATCCACAGGGCGAAGTCAATGTAGCCATGGTGGGTAAATATGTGGATTTAACGGAATCCTATAAATCCTTGTCTGAATCTTTAATCCATGCCGGCATTCATACTTCCACCCGCGTAAAAATTACCTATGTGGATTCAGAAGAAATTGAAAAGAACGGCACCGACTGCCTCAAAGCAATGGATGCCATTCTGGTTCCCGGTGGTTTTGGCAACCGGGGTGTAGAAGGCAAGACACTGGCTGCTCAGTATGCCCGGGAAAACAAGGTGCCTTATCTGGGGATCTGTCTGGGTATGCAGGTGGCCGTTATTGAATATGCCCGTCATGTAGCTCAACTGGACAAGGCCCATAGTACTGAATTTGACCCTCAGACACCTAATCCGGTTATTGCCCTGATCACTGAATGGCAAAGAGAAGATGGTACCATTGAAGTACGTGATGAAAATACCGATCTGGGCGGTACCATGCGCCTGGGCGGTCAGCCCTGTAAACTGGCAGCCGGTTCCAGGGTTAAGGAAATTTACGGTAAAGAAGTGATTGTGGAACGACACCGTCACCGCTATGAGTTTAATAACCAGTACCGTAAACCGCTGGCTAATGCCGGTTTAATTTTCTCCGGTATTTCCTTGGATGAAAATTTGGTGGAAGTAGTAGAAGTGGCCGATCACCCTTGGTTTGTGGCCTGTCAGTTCCATCCTGAATTTACCTCCACGCCCAGAGACGGTCATCCTCTGTTTACCAGTTATATTAACCAGGCCCGTGTCAGTGCCGGACTGGAAATAGTCAATAAAGAAGGAAAACTGTTTTAATGAAACTTTGCGGTTTTGAAGCCGGTCTGGATCAACCTCTGTTTTTAATTGCCGGTCCCTGCGTGATAGAAAGTGAGCAGATGGCCATGTCCACCGCCGAGCAGTTAAAACGGATCACCGAACAACTGGGCATTTCTTTTATTTATAAGTCCTCATTTGACAAGGCTAACCGTACCTCCAGCCAGAGCTACCGTGGTCCCGGTATGGCAGAAGGTCTGCGCACTCTGCAAAAAGTTAAACAGGAACTGAACTTGCCTATACTTACCGATGTCCATGAAGACACTCCCCTGGATGAAGTCGCCGAGGTCGTCGATGTTTTACAGACCCCGGCTTTTTTATGCCGTCAGACCAATTTTATCAAACAGGTGGCAGTAGTCGGCAAGCCGGTGAATATTAAGAAGGGTCAGTTTCTGGCACCCTGGGAGATGAAAAATGTTATCGATAAGGCCAGAGAAACCGGTAACGAACAGATAATGGCCTGTGAACGCGGGGTCAGTTTTGGTTACAACAACCTGGTGTCCGATATGCGCTCACTAGCGGTCATGCGTGAAACCGGCTGTCCGGTGGTTTATGATGCCACTCATTCCGTACAGCAGCCGGGCGGCCTGGGCGGCTGCTCCGGCGGCAACCGGGAATTTGTGCCGGTACTGGCTCGAGCTGCTGTGGCCAGCGGTGTATCCGGACTGTTTATGGAGACTCATCCAGACCCGGAAAAGGCTCTGAGTGACGGTCCCAATTCTTGGCCCCTGGATAAAATGAGCGATTTAATCAAAACATTAATGGATATAGACCAGCTGGTAAAATCTGGGGTGTTTGCAGAAGATACTTTGTAATTTAAAAAGCCATTAAAAAGTAATTAAAAAATTTATACACAATTAAACCAAATAAAACTTAAGGAAAACCAATGTCAGATTTAACAATTGTTGACGTAAAAGCAAGAGAAGTAATGGATTCCCGCGGCAACCCAACCGTTGAAGCGGATGTGATTTTAGAAGGCGGTGCCATGGGAAGAGCGATTGTACCGTCGGGTGCATCGACCGGCGCCAGAGAAACTATTGAACTGCGTGACGGCGATAAGTCCCGTTTCCTGGGTAAAGGCGTTTTAAATGCCGTAAACAATGTGAACGATGAAATTAAAGATGCTGTCGTAGGTATGAGTGCTGACGATCAGAGTGGCATTGATAATAAAATGATTGAACTGGACGGTACTGAAAATAAAGACCGTCTGGGTGCCAATGCCATACTGGCTGTTTCTCTGGCTGCAGCTCATGCTGCCGCTAATGCCAACGGCATACCACTTTACCAGCAGCTTGGCGGTGAAGGTCCCTTTACTATGCCCGTACCCATGATGAATATTATTAATGGTGGTGAACACGCCGATAATAATGTGGATATTCAGGAATTTATGATCCTGCCCACCGGTGCACCTTCCATGGCTGAAGCGGTACGTTATGGTGCAGAAGTATTTCATACTTTAAAGAAAGTACTAAGCAGCAAGGGTATGAATACCGCAGTAGGTGATGAAGGGGGCTTTGCACCTGATCTGCCTTCTAATGAAGCGGCTATTGAAGTCATACTGGAAGCTATTGAAGCCGCCGGTTATAAGGCGGGTGAAGATATCTTTATCGGTATTGATGCAGCCAGCTCTGAATTTTACAAAGACGGTAAATATATTCTTGCCTCAGAAAATAAATCTCTGACTTCCGCTGAAATGGTGGATTATCTGGCCAACTGGGTAGAAAAATATCCATTAATTACCGTAGAAGATGGTCTGGATGAAAATGACTGGGAAGGCTGGAAACTGTTAACCGAACGTCTGGGCAAAAAAGTCCAGCTGGTGGGTGATGATTTATATGTCACTAATCCTAAAATCTTTAAAGAAGGTATTGATAAGGGTATAGCTAACTCCATCCTGATTAAAGTTAACCAGATTGGCACCCTTACCGAAACCCTGGAAGCCATTCAAATGGCCAAAGACGCCGGCTATACCGCTGTGGTTTCTCACCGCTCCGGTGAAACAGAAGATACTACCATTGCCGATCTGGCGGTGGCGACTTCCTGTGGTCAGATTAAAACCGGTTCCCTGTCCCGCTCTGACCGGATTGCCAAGTATAACCAGCTGATCCGCATCAGTGAACAACTGGGTGATAAGGCGGTTTATCCCGGTAAAGACACCTTCTATAATCTGAAGTAAGAACTGGGCTTGAGCTAACTGGAGGAAATCTGGAATGAACTATGTCATAGCCCTGCTGGTGGCACTGATTCTTATCCTCCAGTACGATCTATGGGTCGGTAAAGGCAGCATACAGGAAGTTCGTGAACTGGAGAGCGCTATTAAGTCCCAGAGCGAAGAAAACCGTCTGCTTAAAGAACGTAATGATGCCCTGCGGGCAGAAGTGCGGGATTTAAAACCCGGCCTGGATGCCGTGGAAGAACGGGTTCGTATCGAACTTGGTATGATCCGCCAGGATGAAATATTTTTTCATATCATTGAGAAGAAGTAGTCTGTTCTGACGTTTTTTAACCGCCTTCCTGTGGAGCTGCATTTCATTCCTCTTCACCACCTACCGTAAAGGGTGTGACATACACCAGTAAGCCATACAACGTATTATCCAGATAGTGTAATTCCTTACTGCGCATTTTACGGTTCTGTTTAAAACGATAAACCTTATTAATGCAGTGACCTGCACTTAAAATCTGTGCCTCTGCTTCTACAGCAGACTCCGGGGTAATACCTTGTGCAAGTTTTTGATCCAGAGCTTTATCGGTAACAGCCTGATCAGTCTGGGATTGTTTATCTGCAGAGGGCTGAGACAGAGGTTCACAGTGACTGGAAGCCAGGTTGACCTCCAGATGCAGAAAACGGGATACAGATAGTTTTAATTCACCTTCTGGCAAAAGGCTGTCGAACATATTGTCTGCAGTAATTTTAATGGGCAGGGCATAACGTCTGGAAAGTGAACGCTGAGTCCAGCCAAAATGAGCCAGTAAACGGTAATTGGGTGAGTAACGAAGATTGGCTGCAGAATCGGCCAGCTTATAGTGTTCTCTGGATAAAGCGCCAATCCCTTTATGCAAGGGTACAAACTGATGGCTGGAGAGATTATATTCAGCCAGAGCCGGTGTTTCATCAGTCAGAGGGCTGATGTCGCCTGTTAAACCCTGATCTTCTGGACGGCTCCAGTATTCATCCCGCATGCCCTGTTCATTTAACTGCCTGAACAGAAGGACTTCAACAATATAATACTGTTTTTTCTCTACTGGTTCAGTTTGTGCGGTATCAGGCTCACTGCTTGCTGTATTAGTCTCTGCTGGTTCAGCATAGCTGACCGCTGTACTTAACAGCAGACAAAGGCTTAGAAAACGGACGGTGTAATTGACAAGATTAGGCATATATCAGGTTCTCAAATTATATTGCCTCATTATCCTAAATAGGGCAGATGAAAGCCATACTTGTTGAAAAATTTATATTTTAAAATTCTGATGCAATATCTGGTTAGTAAAAGCTGTTCTAAGATAAAACCCCCTTGGAAGCGTCTGTTTTCTTAGCCCATTACTACCAATGCCGGTAGTAATAGCCGAGGAATTGGCTGCCTTGGGACGGATCTGCAGGTATTCACCCTGATGCGCAGTAATGCTTTCTACCTGCCCCAGGCTAATAAGTTCCATAAAATCTTCCCAGTCGGTCTGCAGGACATCCATATTATCTTCGCCGGGTGACCATAAAAAACCATTACCCACTTTACGTTGTGAGAGGGGAATGTCCGGATTAGCTTCAACAGGCAACCAGAGTACTCTGGACAGTTTTTTAAAGACACAGGAGTCCTGCCACTGCAGACCAATATTATTCAGTAAAGGAACCGTACAGACATAAGTGGTTTCCCTGGCCTGATAATTACTGTTAAGAGGAATGGTTTTCAGTTCGATACCCAGGTTGACAAAGTCCGGTTCAGACAGATTGCCGGCGGAAGTACCCAGTAAACACTCCAGTAACTGTCCGATCCAGCCCTTGTCACGTCGTAAATCAGGCGGTACTGTCCAGTTAACTGAGTCGGCCAGTTGCTGCAGAGATTGCCCGGCAATATTCCTGCACAAAGACATCAGTTCGGCTTCAGATTGTGGTGTAGTCTGTTTTTCTGACATAAGCATAAACCTAAAAAAAGCCCCAACCTGTACAGGATGGGGCTTGTGCTTTGGATTACTGTTTAGTTGCTAAATTAATAAATATTAATCATCACCGCCCATAAAGAATTGCAGCAGGTTTAATAAGTGCATTAATAATGCAAATATTGAAGTGTACAGAGCAACTGTCATAGTAATATAGTTGGTTTCACCACCATGTACCATGGCACTGCTTTCATATAAAATACCTGCGGAAAGTAATAATACCATGGCCGCTGATATAGCCAGGCTTAAAGCAGGAATTTCCAGAAAGATATTCAGCACAATAGCGGCCAGCATGACTAGGAAACCGACCATTAAAAAGCCGCCCATAAAGCTGAAGTTTTTACGGCTTACCAGAGCATAGCCGGACAGGCCTAAAAATATCACACCAGTCAGACCAAAGGCTGTGGTCACTATCTGTGAGCCGTTAGGCAGTGCCAGGTAAAGGCTTAAAATAGGCCCCAGGATATAACCCATGGCACCGGTAAAGGCAAATATGGCCACCAGACCCATAGCGCTGTTGCGCAGTGCTTTAATCACAAATGGACCACCCAGAAACACAACCAGTATAATCAGCCAGTGTACGGGCTGGGCATTGGTCATCATGGCGAAGCCAGCCGTTAAGGCGCTGAAAAGTATGGTCATGGATAATAAAGTATAAGTATTTCTTATGACTTTATTGGTTGCCAGTACACTGTCCGCAGAACGGGCCGTGGAACGGGCAACATTAACGTATTGGTTCATTTTATTTATACCTCCTAAGTATTTGTTTTTTTAGAGCTGTCGGTATTATTAGGTTTTGTTTCCAGTTTGCCTGTAATATGCTGTCTAAGACAATATAAATCAAGGAAAATTCACTTTTTTTATTAAATACTGCAAACTGGAAAACAGAAAAAGACAATATAAATTAATAAAATTCAAATCAGTTTGAATGGATACATCCAAAAAATTATTTTAAGGGCTGGTATTTAAAAAAAAGGTTGTTTATAATGCCCACACTTTATACGTGGTGGGCTGGCTGAGTGGCTGAAAGCACCGGTCTTGAAAACCGGCAACGGGTTAAACCGTTCGGGGGTTCAAATCCCTCGCCCATCGCCATTTTCCCTGTGTTTAAAATTTCTTCCTAAACGCTGTTAAACCTTCCCAAGTCTTTAACTTTTCTGAATTTTTATGTTCCATGTTCTTGTTCTGGCTTATTGTTTATAAACACGTTAAAATTGTTTTATAAGAATTAAATATAACACTATTATTATTGTTTTTACATAAATAGTCCACCCTGAATAAAACATATAGTATTGATTTATAAAGAAATATTGCTTGATTGTGGGTGTTAAATTTGAAGGTTTTTGGTAAAATAAGCCTTATTACCTTGCAAATTTCCAGACCAAAATGAAGCCAAAGAAACAGCCAAAAATACCTCAGGAAGAGCTGTTCAGGATGCGCCTTGAAAACATGCTGGACATAAACCATGAGTTGATTAAGTTATCAAAACACATAGACCGGGAAAGTCTTGATAAAGAATGGGGTGCTCTGTTTGTATCCACTAAAG
>JANELJ010000195.1 GCA_024511395.1 Gammaproteobacteria bacterium
TGGTTTTATTACCATGCTGGTGGTGTATCTGACTCATGGGTGCCTTTTTGGAATGACGCAGCACGATAGAGTCATCTATGGCCAGATAAACCGGATTATCCCCAAACAGCTTTAGAAACAGAGCCGTCCACTGTCTCATCAGTTTAAGATATTAGTAACTCAATAAAGGTTTTTGTGCTCCTACCTAAGGGGTAGCGCTTGGGTTAAAAATGTTATGTAATAAAAATAGTTCACCGGGGATATTGCCGTATCCTTTGGTGTGCATTGCGGCCTCCAGAAGTTTGTTTTTTCTTACTGAAGGCCACTTCTTAAAAGATAGCTCTTTTAAGAAGCGGCAGCAATGCTGCCGAATTGTTGTCAACTGTTTTTTACATTTTTTTCCTGTTACGGACTATCGGTTAACTGAGGTAATCAATAAATTTTAAATGATTCTCCTTTTTGGGGGAGCTGAAACTCTAAACTTTAGGTATATAAATGTTATTGGCTAATAAATCAACTCTATATTGAATAAAAACCCAACCATTTTACTTGGCTTTTTATTCCCCTTCAGAAATACTGTCACGATGGGAGATAATTTTATCTACCAGACCATAGTCAACGGCTTCCTGAGCACTGAGGAAATTATCCCTGTCCGTATCCTGAGCAATAATGTCCAAATCCTGGCCGGTATGATCCGCCATGATCTGATTTAATTTGTCTTTTAAGGTCAAAATTTCTCTGGCATGGATTTCAATATCCGATGCCTGCCCCTGAAAACCACCTAAAGGCTGGTGAATCATCATTCGGGAGTTAGGCAGACAGAAACGTTTACCATGAGCACCACCAGTCAGTAATAACGCTCCCATACTGGCCGCCTGACCAATACACATGGTGCTGACGTCCGGTTTGATAAACTGCATAGTGTCATAAATGGACATACCGGCAGTCACAGAACCACCGGGGGAATTAATATACAGGTGGATATCCTTATCCGGATTTTCGGATTCAAGAAATAATAACTGCGCTACAATCAGGTTAGCCATATGGTCTTCAACCTGTCCGACCAGAAAAATCACCCGTTCTTTCAATAATCTTGAATAAATATCAAAAGAACGCTCCCCTCTTGCTGTCTGCTCAATAACCATAGGCACCAGACCCAGGTTATCTGCCTGTACAGCACCTGCTGTGATTTTATTGTTTAGCATTAAATTATTATCCTTCGTTTTATTGATATCTTAAATACTGGTAATTTAGCCTGTTTATTCAGCGGCATCAGCTTCTTTATCTTTTTCAGGATTCATGAACTCAGTAAAAGACAGTGATTTTTCTTCCACCTTAGCCTGATCACAGGCCCAGTCAACTACCATTTCTTCCAGTACAAATGACTCGATTTCAGCCAGTTTGTCCTTGTTGGACATATAGTAATTAATAACTTCCTGTGGGTTTTCATAAGTAGCCGCCAGTTCTGCAACTTTTTGCCTTACTTTTTCAGGATTAGCCTTGATTTCATTGGCTTTAACAATTTCCGCCAGTACCAGACCTAAAGCAACCCGTTTTTTGGCCTGATCTTCAAAAAGATGAGTGGGTAAATCCGCTTCATCACTGCCCTGCATCTGTTTAGCCATATTAACGGCTTCTTCTTGAACCAGTGCTGAAGGTACTGTAATATCATGCACCTCAAGAATGGTATCCATAATCTGATTTTTCAGCTTACCGGATATGGCCTTATCCAGCTCAAGCTGCATATTCTTTTTAACTTCTTCACAGAAGGCTTCTTCTCCACCTTCAGTAATACCAAATTTGGCAAAAAATTCATCATTCAGTTCAGGCAGAGAAGATTCGTTAACCGCTTTAACCTTAACATCAAACTGAACATCCTTGCCCGCCACATCGGCATAATGATAATCTTCAGGGAATTTCAGATTCAGAGTGATTTCATCACCGGCTTTAGCACCTTTAAGACCTTCTTCAAACCCTTCAATCATCTGTGCCTGACCTAATATGATAGGTACATCTTTACCTTCATTACCGTTAAAGCCTTCATCATCGATAGTACCAACAAAATCAACGACAACCTGGTCGCCTTCTTCAGCAGCACGGTCAACTTTATTAAAGACCTGGTTCTGTTTGCGAATATTCTCAATAGTCGCATCAATATCTGCATCGGTAATTTCTACATTGGCTTTTTCAAAGGTCTGCTCAGACAGTGAAGCCACTTCAATTTCAGGATAAACCTCAAATGTTGCCTTATAACGGATAATATCTTTATTATCTTCATCAACCAGGTCAATTTTAGGCTGACCGGCAGGGTTGATTTTTTCCTGGGCAATGGCTTCAAAATAGCTTTTCTGTAATTTCTCATTCAAAACTTCAGCTTCAACCTGAGCACCAAAACGTTTTTTCACAACCGAAACAGGGATTTTACCAGGACGAAAGCCATTAATTTTGACGGTTTTTGTCAGAGATTGTAAACAAGTTTTAACTTCTCCATCGATATCTGCTGTTGGAAATTCAACAGTCATTTCTCTTTCCAGACCTTCTTTTGGTTCTACTGAAACCTGCATTTTCTATCCTCGTTACAATCTAATAAATCTTTTAAAAAATACCACTGCCAAAAATGATGGACGCTGAAACCACAGCGGTTCACAGCAGATGATAAGCTATATAGGGTTAAACCGGCATTATACAAGATAATTGGGCTAATGATTAATACTTTTTGTGATGATATTACAGAATTGTTGTTTTTTCTATTTTACGGGAAATTTTTTACTGAAAACATATGTAGAAAACATTTACAGAAAATAAATGGTGCGGATGAAGAGACTCGAACTCTCACGCCTCTCGGCACCAGAACCTAAATCTGGCGTGTATACCAATTTCACCACATCCGCAGGAATAATCAGGGATCAGAAAGATATCAATAAGGGATATGGGGTGAACGAAGGGGATCGAACCCTCGACCGCAGGAGCCACAATCCTGAGCTCTACCAACTGAGCTACGCTCACCACAATTATTAGTTTTCTGATAGTTAGTTTTTGATTCTGGATTAAATCAGGGATTAAGTTAGCTTCAAGATTGCTTTTATGGCAAAAGCGGCTTTCTTTACTAATAACACTAACAACCCTTACGATCCCGCTTGGGCAAATATGGTACGCCCGGCAGGACTCGAACCTGCTACCCTCGGCTTAGAAGGCCGATGCTCTATCCAGATGAGCTACGGGCGCGGAATCTATAACTGGTCATATAAAATATACTGCCAGAAATATTCTAAATTTGGTCGGGGTAGAGAGATTCGAACTCCCGACATCTTGCTCCCAAAGCAAGCGCGCTACCAGACTGCGCTATACCCCGAATAATGTTGGCAAATCATTTAATAAATCAATGATGACTTACTATGCATTAAGTGGTGCGTATGTTAATAAGTTTATGCAGTCAATGCAAGTATTTTTTGTAAAATTTTACTCACATAAAGCTCTAATAATATAGACAATTTAAACCACTCTTTTTTTTAAGCTGAATTTTGTAATATTTTTACTTTAACCTTTCTTTTTTAGGTAAAATAGCTGCACAAAATTTTATAACTCCTTGTATCTTATTTTATAGCAAGGTACAAGCAATATTAAAAAGACCCATTCTATGACTGCAAAGATAATTGACGGTAAGGGCATTGCCGGCCAGATTAAAGAAGAGCTTAAACAACGAGTTGAAAGTCGTAAACAGAAAGGTTTACGGGTTCCGGGACTGGCGGTTATAAAGGTCGGTAATGACTCGGCTTCTGAAGTATATGTACGCAATAAGCGCAATGCCTGTGAGCAGGTCGGCATTCATTCAGTGGCCCATGATCTGGATGAACAGACTACCCAAGAAGAAATTCTGTCCCTTATTGATGCCTTAAATGAAGATGAAACCATTGACGGTATACTGGTACAGTTACCTGTTCCTGAGCATATTAATCCGGAAACCATTATTGAGCGGATTAATCCCGATAAGGATGTAGATGGTTTTCATCCCTACAATGTCGGTCGTCTGGCTTTGCGGGTACCGCTATTACGCCCCTGTACACCACGCGGGATTATGACCCTGCTGGAAAAAACACTGTCTGAGACCGGACTTGATATCAGGGGACAGAATGTCTGCATTGTCGGAGCCTCGAATATTGTGGGACGTCCCATGGGGCTAGAACTGCTGCTGGCAGGCTGTACGGTAACCATCTGCCACCGTTTCACCAGAGACCTGAAAAAACACGTTAAACAGGCGGATATCCTGGTTGTGGCTGTGGGCAAACCGGGTATTGTGGATAGTAGCTGGATCAACAAAGACAGTATTGTTATTGATGTCGGGATTAACCGGCTTGATAATGGCAAGCTGGTAGGTGATGTTGATTTTGACAGTGCCAGTGAGCGTGCGGCTTATATTACTCCGGTGCCTGGCGGAGTCGGGCCTATGACGGTGGCGACTTTATTGCAGAATACGGTGGATGCGGCGGAGGAACATGGGTGAGGGAAAACAGGGTTAAGGGTTAAGGAAAAGACTGGGAGCGTTCAGCGTTCAGCGTTCAGCGTTCAGCGTTCAGCGTTCAGCGTTCAG
>JANELJ010000403.1 GCA_024511395.1 Gammaproteobacteria bacterium
CCATCAGTTTTTTTTACGCCCAGACCCGCTATGGCGCCATTCCTCTAGTCAGAGGGCTGAATTCTAAAGGCCGGGCAGAATATCAGTCTGTTTTTGTGGTGCACCCCGACAGCCCCATTTACAACCTGCAGGATATTAAAGGCTGACGGCTGGCTTTCGGCAGCAGGGGCTCTACCCAGGGTCACTTAATTCCCCGTATTATCCTGCAGAAAAACAATATCCCCCTCTCCAGTCTGGCATCCTATGACTATACCGGCTCACACCACAACTGCTCAGAGGCCGTAATTTCCGGCCGGGCTGACGTCTGTGCCATGCAGGCTCAACTGGCTTACCAGCTGGAATCTGAAGGCTTTATAAAAATCATTTATCATTCCACTTTTTATCCCTCCAGCGGCATTGTGGCCAACCAGTCTGTACCTACCCAGGCATTAATCAAAGTCAAACAGGCCTTACTGGACTTTGAACCTCTGGGTAAAGACAGTGCCAGTCTATACTATTGGGAGCTTACCGAAATGCCCAAGGGGTTTATTACCAGTTCGGAAGATGATTACAGAACCTTACGGGAATGGTCCATCCGTCTGGGATTTTTAAAGGAGCAGGCACTGTGAGACTGGCGCATCGCATATCCCTGCTGATTTTTATCATTATTATTTTCAGCACCGCCGCTAATTTTTTCCTGACTCAGTACCAAGAACAAAATCTGCATCACCACTCAGAAAAAATTCTAGCCCGTACCCTTATCCAGTCCTTACGGGATGCACTGGTTCGGGATATTATTGACGGCAATAAACTGCGTATCACAAATCTGCTACGAACCCTCAAAGATCACAACAATCCCATTGTTTTTCTTTATGTAACCCAAGGGGATAAACATAGGGTTTTTGCTCACTCATTCTTAAGGAAAAACATACCCGAACTGCAGTTGCTGGCCAGTGCCTTTGAAAATGCCGCCCGGGAACGTCAGCAGGCCGTTGAGTCCTTAAAGGAACGGGAAAAAAATCTGGATATTACTTTAAACAGCATCGGCGATGCAGTTATCACCACCGATGCTCTGGGCAATATTACCCGCATGAACCCGGTTGCCTCCCAGCTTACCGGCTGGAGCAATGAAAAAGCCTGCGGCCAGTCTGTAAAAAGCATTTTTCCCATTATTGATGCGACCACTCGGGAGAGTATAGAAAATCCGGTTGAAAAAGTTCTTTCAACTGGTCAGACCATTTATCTAAGTAACCATACTACGCTTATTTCCCGATCCGGCGTCGAATACCAGATTGCCGACTCTTCAGCACCTATTCGTAACAAAGCAGGTGAAATAATGGGCATGGTACTGGTATTTAATGATGTCACTGAACAATACCAACTGCGGGAACTGGCAGCCAGAAGCAAACGTGACATGCAGGCTATTATGGATCACTCACCTTCTGTGATTTATGTCAAAGATACTCAGGGACGCTTTACTTTTATCAACCAGAAATTTGAAGAACTGTTTCATATTACCCGTGAGGAGATTGCAGGAAAAACCGATTTTGATCTATTTCCAAAAGC
>JANELJ010000196.1 GCA_024511395.1 Gammaproteobacteria bacterium
TTGGCAGAAAAAACTGGCTGTTCAGTCAGACACCCAATGGCGCTATGGCCAGTGCGACGCTTTACAGTTTAATTGAAACGGCCAAAGCCAATAAACCGGAGCCCTTTGCTTATATCCGTTATATCCTGACAGAGTTACCCAGGCTGGGCCGCCATGCAGAGCCTGAAGCATTTGATGCTTTACTTCCCTGGTTGTGTGCTGAAAAAATTCAGGTGTTACAGTAGGTGGGGTAGCAGATCAATGTGGGATTAATTGGCGCTCACTCATTTTATCCCCGTTATTGTACTGGATGTTTATATCTGTTCGGCCGTCTTGTAGTGATTTAAAATGAGGGTCAAAGTTCATCAGAGTCTCCAAATGCTTACTTTAAAGATCTGAGCCTCATCTTTCAAATTAGTTCAATTTAATTTCTGGTTGCTTTTTGAGCAAAGTATAATCCGGCTCTGTTGAGGAAGGCCATATTGAGGTGAATATTCACTTTATTGATCCATGCCCGGATTAGTATAGCCACATCCAGCTAGCATTAAATTCAATTATTGTAATTACTTAATGCCTGCGCCACTTTTACTACATCCACAGTCTCAGCTACATCATGAACTCTTATAATCGCTGCTTTTTTAATCGTTGCCAGTGTTGCCAGTGCCAGGCTTCCGGCAAGACGGTCTTCAACCGCTTTGCCGGTGATCTGTCCCAGCATGGATTTGTGTGAAGCACCGACTAAAACCGGGTAACCCAATGCCTGTAAACTGTCGAGATGTTTAAACAGGCTAATATTGTGAGCCAGTGTTTTGCCAAAGCCAAAGCCCGGATCAAGAATAATCTGCTCTTTGTTAATACCCTGGGCAATGCACTGCTCTGCTCGCTGCTTTAGAAAAGTTTTGACCTCGGCAACTACGTTAGTGTACTGTGGATTAGTCTGCATGGTTCGTGGCTCACCCTGCATATGCATCAGACAGACAGGCAAACCAGTCTGCTGTGCTGCCTGCAGAGCACCATCGGCTCTAAGCGCCATAACATCATTAATTAAACCCGCACCGGACCGGGCAGCTTCAATCATTACTCCAGGCTTACTGGTATCAATAGAGATAACCACATCCAGCTTTTGATGCAGTTTTTCTATAACCGGTATAACCCGATCCAGCTCCTTCTGTTCAGTGACCGGCTGTGCTCCAGGACGGGTAGATTCACCGCCGATATCGATAATTTCTGCACCATCAGCCGCCATCTGTTCAGCCTGCCTGAGGGCATTATCCAGATGGGTATAGCGGCCGCCATCAGAAAAGGAGTCCGGAGTAACATTTAAGATCCCCATAATAACCGGGGTTTCAAATGTCAGTTGTTTGTCTGCACATTGCAGTATTATGTCAGGCATAAGTATTTATAGAGTTTTTTTCTGAATATCAGACAAAAAAACCGATGGGATATTATACACCATCGGTTTTTTTATTCACTTTTATATTCTGCAGGAATTAAGATTAATGTTGATCCGCCGGGCCGCCAATAGGCTTATCCGGCTTGTCATCAACCTCAATCTCATGGTCATCCAAGCTCAGTTCATCACTGGAGTCATCATCCTTGTTGGAATCAATATCCGACCAGCCTTTGGGTTCGCGGGGCGGTTTACCGGCCATAATATCATCAATCTGATCCCGATCAATGGTTTCATAGGTCATCAGAGCTTCTGCCATAGCATGCAGTTTGTCCATATTTTTCTTAAGAATATTTTCCGCGCGCTCATAATTATGATCAATGACGCTACGAATTTCTTCATCAATAATATGGGCAGTTTCATCCGATACATTTTTATGTTTGGTCACGGAACGGCCCAGAAAGACTTCTCCTTCTTCTTCTGTATAAGCCAGAGGACCCAGCTTGGAAGACAGACCCCATTTGGTCACCATATTACGCGCCAGCTCGGTAGCCCGTTCAATATCGTTACTGGCACCGGTAGTCACCATGTCTGAACCGTAAATCAGTTCTTCAGCGATACGCCCGCCAAACAGGCTGGAAATCTGGCTGTTAAGCTGTTCCTTGGTCAGGCTGTAGCGGTCTTCTTCAGGCAGGAACATGGTTACACCCAGAGCCCTGCCGCGCGGAATAATACTGACCTTATAAACCGGATCATGGTATGGTACCAGCAGGCCTACAATAGCATGACCGGCTTCATGGTAGGCGGTCATTTTCTTCTCTTTATCTTTCATCACCATGGATCGACGTTCAGAACCCATCATGATTTTATCTTTGGCTTTTTCCAGATGCTCCATGGTGACTACCCGGGCATTTTCCTTAGCGGCAAACAGAGCCGCTTCATTGACCAAGTTAGCCAGATCAGCACCGGAAAACCCCGGTGTACCACGGGCAATGTATTTCGGCTGAACATCGTCATCAATAGGCACTTTACGTAAATGCACCTTCAGAATATGTTCACGACCTTTAATATCCGGCAAAGGTACTACGACCTGACGGTCAAAACGGCCAGGACGTAACAAAGCCGGATCCAGTACATCAGGACGGTTGGTTGCAGCAATAACAATAACGCCTTCATTACCTTCAAAACCGTCCATTTCAACCAGTAACTGGTTTAAGGTCTGTTCACGTTCATCATGCCCACCGCCCAGACCGGCACCACGATGGCGGCCTACCGCATCAATTTCATCAATAAAGATAATGCAGGGTGCGTGTTTTTTAGCCTGCTCAAACATATCCCGAACACGGGAGGCACCCACACCGACAAACATTTCCACAAAGTCAGAACCGGATATAGTAAAAAATGGGACCTTGGCTTCACCGGCAATGGCTTTTGCCAGCAGGGTTTTACCGGTACCGGGATTACCCACCATTAAGACACCGCGTGGTATTTTACCGCCCAGTTTGGTGAATTTACCGGGATCTTTAAGGAAATCAACCAGTTCACTGACTTCTTCCTTGGCTTCATCACAGCCGGCTACATCGTCAAAAGTGACTTTAACCTGATCTTCACCCAGCAGTCGCGCCTTGCTCTTGCCAAAGGACATGGCACCGCGGCCACCGCCGCCCTGCATCTGGCGCATAAAATAGACCCAGATACCGACAATCAGCAAAATAGGGAAAGAAGAAATAAATAACTGTACAAGCAGGCTTTGCTGCTTGGGTGGTTCACCGACAATTTTAACTTTATTGTCCAGCAATTCACCAATCAGGGCTCGGTTATCGGTTTCAGGGCTGTATGTTGTGAACTTCTTGCCTTCAGTGGTCAGACCGCTGATGCCCCTTCCTTCGATTTTAACTTCATTAACGGAACCGCGTTCTACATTCTCAATAAAGTCAGAGTAGCTCATTTCCCTAGGGGCCGTCGCCGGGGTAAAATTGCTGAAAACCGACATCAGGATGATACCTATAACCACCCAGAGTAATATATTTTTTGTCATTTCGTTCAAAACGAATACTCCAACTTTTTGTATTAGCTTTTTGTTTTAGCTTTGTCTAATTTCAATCACGGCATTATGCCGAACCATTAATGATATATTATTTTAATATCTATGATAAGAGGAAAATTAATATTCCACTTATCCTTTAAAGCCTTTAGCCAGTAAATAAACCTCTGACGAACGGGATCTGGATGCATCAGGTTTTCGGGTTATTACTTTCTGATAACGTTTTCTTAATTCAGCCATCAGGGGCTGAAAACCTTCACCCTGAAACACCTTCATTAACAGGGAACCACCAGGTTTTAATACCTGGTCAGCCAGATCAATAGCCAATTCAAGTAAATAGATACTTTTAGGCTGATCCACAGCCTTTACTCCTGTTATATTGGGCGCCATGTCCGAAATAACAAGATCCACCGGTTCATTATTCAGCACTGCCAGCAATTCATTAAGTACAGACTCTTCCTGAAAATCGCCCTGAATAAATTCCACCTGGGCCAATTGCTCCATGGGCAATATATCCAGTGCAACAACCTTACCTTTGCTGCCAATAAACTGCCGTGCTACCTGGGACCAGCCGCCGGGCGCTGAACCCAGATCAACCACATTCATACCCGGTTTTATCAGCCGGTCTTTTTCCTGGATCTGCAATAATTTATACGCCGCCCGGGAACGATAACCGTCCTGCTGTGACTGTAAGACATATTTATCCTTAAAATGTTCCTGCAACCATTGGGAACTGCTTTTACTTCTTGCCATTATTTAAACCTGAAACAGGGAATAGGGGACTATTTAGTTCAACCTGAATAATACCGTTTTAAGCCTGACATCAAGCCAGGTTTAAAGCGGCTGATTGTTCTGGTTTGATAAAATATCCCATCAAACCGGAAATAATTTTGAGCCACAAAAGCCGGAGCTTATTGAGGAGCTTTCTTAAGTTATGACCAGCGGCCACCATAACCATATTAATGGCATCACCGACTGCACCTTTAAGGTAGCAGCGGTCTAAACGGCCATCGTTTTTCATATGACCGATTTCAGGCTCAATCACACTGCGCTGTTTTAATGCCTTTTTAATACTTCGGGTAACGCCTCGCTTCTGACCTGAGATAAAAAAACTGTTTTGCATGTGC
>JANELJ010000404.1 GCA_024511395.1 Gammaproteobacteria bacterium
TTCCAGCAGGGTATTGTCTTTATCCTGAGACTGGATTTCTCCCCGCTGTTTGAGAATACCCACCGCTTTTATAAAATGGTGACAGCAGGCGGAAGAATGAGGCAGGTTTTTCAGGCCGATGTCAGGGTGAATTTCTACATAGGGAAACATGCCGCCCAGTTTATGCATCATCTGGTTATACGCCGGCAGACCGCCTTTCTCAGCCCAGTTTTTTTCCAGCATGGCGTGCATATCAACAAATAGTGGGGTATAGCGATAATTAATATTCACCTGATCGCAGAACTGTTTTTTTATTTCATCAATTTTTATTTTTGCAGAATAAGCCCAGATACACAGGACATCAGAATAGTAGTCAATTTCAAGACTCATGTATTGTTTCCATAGATAGTAAGACGGCTAATTAAATAGCCAATAATCAGAATGGCAATAACTGTTTATCGAGTACCAAAGATAACAATGGTTTTGCCTTTAACATGGATAAGCTCCTGTTCTTCAAGTATTTTCAGTACACGGCCAGCCATTTCTCTGGAACAGCCAACGATTTTACCCAACTCCTGACGGGTGATCTTAATCTGCATGCCGTCCGGATGGGTCATGGCATCGGGTTGTTTGGCCAGTTCCAGTAGGGTACCGGCAATGCGCCCGGTAACATCCAGAAAGGCCAGATTGCAGACTTTTCGGCTGGTTTTACGCAGCCGGTTGACAATTTGGGTGGATATTTCAAACAGGACATCAGGCAGATCTTGCCTTAAACTGTTAAATTTGGCATAAGATATTTCTGCAATTTCACTATCAGTACGGGCTTTTACCCAGGCACTGCGGTTAGAAGGTTCAGAAAACAGGCCCATTTCCCCGAAAAAATCACCGTCATTGAGATAATCGAGCACAATTTCATGGTCATCCTTGTCTTCCAGTAAGACAGAAACTGAGCCTTTAACAATATAGTACAGGGTGATAGTACAGGGTGTTGGATTCAGTTCCGGCATGGATAATCGTCTTTTTAGCCGGGTATTTGCGTTTGTGACAATAAGTGAGAAATTCGGTGATCGCTGGGTTTTCTTCTTTTAAATTTACAATCGACATATCAATCTGCTTTTTTTTAATGCTGCTACCATGAACTGGCAAGTGGAGACAGTCTATAAGTACGTTTCTGTATTGTACTCTGTCGGGCTCTTAGAGTCCCGTATGTAGAAAGTCCACTTTTCTTAATTTATTAGCATAGTACGAAAATTAAAAAGTGTGATGTTTTAATAGAAAATCTTTCGAGCATTTCACATTTAATGGCTTGTATTTGTGGATATTATTCGGTTTTTTGTGAAATAATCCATGTTAGACTAATTTATCCGTTATTTTATTAAAAGTAAAAATTAAAACCGCTAATGTTAAGAGCCAATATTGAAAGTGAAAGTTCATAGGTATGATTTTTAGGAGTTGAAATGAAGCCAATTTGATGATCAAATAGTTGTTATTCAGGCAATTATTTATCAACAAAAAGGGTTCAAATGAAAAGAACCCCATTATCAAAAAAACTAAAAGTCGTATTG
>JANELJ010000405.1 GCA_024511395.1 Gammaproteobacteria bacterium
TTTTGTGGCTCAAAATTATTTCCGGTTTGATGGGATATTTTATCAAACCAGAACAATCAGCCGCTTTAAACCTGGCTTGATGTCAGGCTTAAAACGGTATTATTCAGGTTGAACTAATTATGGAGTTACATCCTGATGGGTAAACTATTGAAATAAAATGATAAAATCCTTAAAGACATACCTATGATAAGCTAATAGGTAATGAGCTTGGGGTAATGTAATTTGGGTAGCCTGTATGCCTGAAAAAATACTCAGTTGTTGATGCTGTGTCTGAACTGATATGATTTGTTCCTGTTCAAATTAAACAACAATACATCAAATAATTGCATCTTGTCAAGATAAATTAAGCGCGATTAAGCTGCTGCACGGGTAAAGAGCCATTTAACTCTATCTCTGAACATATTATACTACTGGCCTCTTATTTACTTGATAACCACTGTCTATTCTGGAGTAGCAAATTGTTTAAATCTGTCAGCTTTATTATTGTCGTTGTACTGGTGGTTTTTGGCTGGTGGTTTTATAGCAATATTACCACCCTGCAGGCTGACAGTGGTGTCCGGGTAAATAATCTGCCCTGGCAGATCATGGTGGTGGATCCACAGACCCTACATGTGCTGGATCTGGATATCGGGCGCTCGACACTGGATGATGCGGTCAATTCTCTGCTCAGTGAATACAGTCTGGCCTGGTTTGATAATCCTGATAATAGTATCAGTCTGGAGGCTTATTTTATCCGGGTGAGTAAATCAGGTTTACGAGCCAAAGTGATTCTGCAGCTGGATGCTTCCAGTCTGGATACGGACTATCTGAAAAAAAATTCCGGTAAGCCGGAAGTTCAGACATCCCGTTCCATTAAATACCCTCTAGATGATCTTGCACATACTTTAAAAGACCGAAAGGTCCTCCAGTTAACTTATATCCCTAAAATTAATCTTGATCAGGACATGATCACCAGTCGTTTTGGCAAACCGTCACAGAGTATTGTGGTGGATGAGAATACTGAATTCTGGTTGTATCCGGACAAAGGCCTGGTTATAAACTGGAACGGCAAGGCCAAGGAAGCCTTTCATTATATTCCACCGGCTGATTTTGACCGAGTACAGAAGAGCATTATACAGGCGGCAGAACAGGTCAAAGCAGGGCAGGATACGGCCGCTCCTGCGGATGTCAGATAGCCGTTTAACTATATCTTCAAAAAAATCCAGGTCTTCAAAATCCAGAACAGTTACTGAACCCGACTATGTTGCCTGTGATGCCTGTAAATTATCTCCAATCTGTACCCCCATCGATGTGGGTGGACACAGTTATGATTTTACCGGGCAGATGGTTCATCGGCGGCATTTTTTTAAAAAAGTGACTTTTATTTTCAGGCAGGGTGATCCTGCAGAACTGGTTTATGCTATTTCAGCCGGTACTGTTAAACTAACTAAAGTTTAGAGCGACAGCTCACCCTTGAGAGTCCTGTTTCGCTCATACGTTCTTTAACAATTTGTTTATAACCAGCTGTTTTGAAATTGTTTTTATAACAAAGCTTCAAATCGCCT
>JANELJ010000406.1 GCA_024511395.1 Gammaproteobacteria bacterium
CCACTGTCAACCGCCATTACAGAAAGCAGCTGTAAAGCCGTCATTTTATCCCCGTTATGATGGCTTCTCCTTAAGGTTTTACCATCAATAACCAGATGTTCATGACCTTGTTTTTCCCTTATGCTATTTAGCCAGCTAACAAAACAATCCAACCGGTTATCTGGCGATAAACTCCCTATAATTTGGGCTATTGTATGGCGCCAGGGTATGCCTTGTTTGAATGCACGGTATTTTCTTAACCGCTCCAGCTTTGATTCACCAAAGCGTTGAATGTCTTTACAGCCTAATGAGGGTCAAAGTTCATCAGAGTCTCCAAATGCTTACTTTAAAGATCTGAGCCTCATCTTTCAAATTAGTTCAATTTAATTTCTGGTTGCTTTTTGAGCAAAGTATGATCCGGCCCTGTTTTATGGGTAACCATTGGCCTGCACATGGGACATTACAGTTCCCGACACCATGCCACACTGGAAAGTGCCGGACTGTACTGGCATATGATTGACCTGGTCTGGCTAGTTATTTTTCCACTGCTGTATGTTTTGCGCTGAACCGTACTTTGTAAATATTTGTTTAAGAGTTTGAATTTATGACTTTTTTTAAAAAACCAAATCATCTGAATAAAGAACAGCAGATCAATTTCTTCTGGATAATCTTATTATTGCTCACCCTGTTTACGACTTTTATTGCTGAATCAGCAACACCCAGTGATTTTATTGTTCTGGTTGTCTGCCTGACTATTGCCATTAAAGGCCGCTTTGTTATGGATGAAATGATGGGATTACGGGAAGCTATTCCGGCTATCCGCTATACTATTTACTCATACTTTATTTTATTACCTGCATTTATTGCCCTGAGTGTAATTTTTCCTGAACTTCTGACCAGTATCACAACGATTAATGGTTGATTTACCGGCAAAAGCAGATGGAATATTCTCCTTCCCGGGAGTGCATAATAAGATTATTAAATAGAGAAAACAGATGAGCAAAATAACCCCCAGAGCCCTCTCTTTTATCCCTTTAAAAGAAGATACTCTCAACCGTGAAACCTGGCGGGTATTTCAGATCATGGCCGGTTTTGAACAATTATCCCATATCAAGCCTTCTGTCAGCATTTTCGGTTCTGCCAGAACCCCGGTAGATCACCCGGACTATCGCTTAACAGAGGAAATTGCCGAGCTGTTATCTAATTCCGGCTTTTCCATTGTCAGCGGCGGCGGCCCCGGCATAATGGAAGCAGCCAATAAGGGCGGACACAGGGGCAAATCCCAGAGTATCGGCCTGAATATTGAGCTGCCCAGAGAGCAGCACAGCAACCCTTATCAGGATATATCCCTTTCTTTCAAACATTTTTTTTCCCGTAAGGTCATGTTTGTCAAATATGCGACAGCTTACGTTGTTATGCCCGGTGGTTTTGGTACACTAAATAGTTCGACCTGAATAAATCATAGCACATTGATTTATAAAGAAATATTGCTTGATTATGGGTGTTAAATTTGCAGGTTTTTGGTAAAATAAGCCTTATTACCTTGCAAATTTCCAGA
>JANELJ010000197.1 GCA_024511395.1 Gammaproteobacteria bacterium
TAGTTAGAGTTTTCATGGTTGTTTCCTCTTTATCTGTAATAGGGGTTTTAAGTTTTTAAAACGTTTTCTGTTTTGTTGGGATAACCATACAACAACCTGCCTTTCACCAGCCTTACATGAGAATTAAACTTTTGTAATGTTATTGTTATATTACTCTTAGGTTGCTCTTATGTTTTATGGGGTTTACCTGATAAGGAAGTGGAATGTTTATGTTAGAATATCTAAAAACTTTACGGGAAAATACTATGCATATATGGGTTGATGCCGATGCCTGTCCAGTCGTGATTAAGGACATTCTTTTTAAAGCCGCTAAACGAACAAAAATACCCATGACCCTGGTGGCTAATCGCTTTATTCAGACACCCTCCGTAGATAATATTAAAATGCTGAAAGTGCCAGCAGGCTTTGATGTGGCGGATAATGAGATTGTAAAACGGGTGGAAAAAAATGATCTGGTGATCACTGGTGATATTCCACTGGCGGCAGAAGTCATTGAAAAAGGGGCTCAGGCTTTAAACCCCAGGGGAGAGCTTTATTCAGTCAGCAGCATAAAATCCAAACTGAATATGCGGGATTTTATGGACACCATGCGCTCCAGCGGTGTGCAGATGGGCGGTGGCCCACCGCCTTTAAACCAGACGGATAGGCAGAATTTCGCCAACCATCTGGATCGTATTCTGACTCAGTTTCTGAGTCAGAATTAAATATTCGAATAAGTGGTTAAAAACAGGCTACATGCCATTGCCAAATTTATCTGTTTCAGTTACACCGCTGTCACGCATGGCTTTCAGTGCTGTGCCATACTGAGCCAGAATATTTAATGACCATTGCAGTCGTTCACGAATATAGGGATCAGAACGGCTGTCATTATCATCAGGATTATCATTCAATACCGATTCCACATGACGGATAATGACCTGTTCCGGGATATAACATAAACGGGAATTTTTATAACTGCTCATACGCAGTTCAGCGACAGGATAAGCACCGCCGTCACCGGCAGAAACTGATACAATCAGTGCTGGTTTATGAGCCAGTTCATTTTTGCCAAATAACAGAAAAAAGTTTTTCAGCCCGGCGGGTACCTGACCGTACCATTCAGGCGTAATCACTACCAGCGCATCACAGGATTGCAACTGTTCGCGGATGGGGTTTAATAAATCCTGCCAGTGCTGTGTGCCGTCCCAGACGCCTTCATCCCATAAAGGCAGTGGATTACCCGCCAGAGAATAAAGCCAGGTTTCATCGCAGATACCATTTTGCAGAGTGGCTTCAATATGCTGTGCCACTTTCATGCTCTGGGAATTATTTCGATGACTGCCGCTGATAATTGCTATTTTCATGATTTGCTGCATCCTGTTTGTCAGTTTAATCGGGGTTAATCTATAGGTGATGGGTGCTAAATGATTATTTTCAAGCCTGACTTTCTGAGTCGGCAGTGCCAGATCACACTTTGGTTAAAATATGTTCAACTTGAAATTTATAACCTCTGAGTATCCATTGACTGTACTTCTTGATGAAGTTTCGGCAGCAAGGAGTACAGTCAATGGATACGGTATTTGCGTCTAAATGATAATTATTAAAAGTATGCTCCCGTCCTGCCTGAACCTGCAATTTTATAGCAGATGTTTTATAATTAACCCCCTGTTTTTAACCTTTTTTAATACGCCTGATAAACTGACACAGGATAAACTAATCTTGGATAAACAATGATACCTGTACTTTACGAAACTGACCTGAAAAGCCTGCCGCTGATCCATCGTGGTAAGGTCAGGGATATTTATGCCGTTGGTGATAATCACATACTGATTGTTACCACCGATCGCCTGTCGGCCTTTGATGTGATCCTGCCCACGCCAATTCCCGGAAAAGGCGCCATTTTGACTCAGGTATCCAATTTCTGGTTTGACTATTTCAGGGACACCATTCCCAATCAGGTCTCTGGTATGACGCTGAAGCAGGCTATACCTGATGCGGCAGAATGGGAGCAGGTAGAAGGCCGTGCCGTGATTGTTAAAAAACTCAAAGCCCTGCCCATAGAAGCCATTGTACGTGGTTATATTATCGGCTCAGGCTGGAAAGACTATCAGAACAACGGAACGGTATGCGGTATTATGCTGCCGGAAGGCCTGCAGTTAGCCGATAAATTACCCCAGGCCATTTATACTCCCTCCAGCAAGGCCGCAGTAGGTGAGCATGATGAAAATATTGATTATGAGGCCACAGTTAAACTGATTGGTGAAGACTTGGCTGGCCAAATCCGTGATGTCAGCCTGAAACTGTATCAGGAGGCGGCTCAATACGCTCTGCCCAGAGGCATTATTATCGCCGATACCAAGTTTGAGTTCGGGGTGGATGCGAATAACCGCCTGACCCTGATTGATGAAGCTCTGACACCAGACTCTTCCCGTTTCTGGCTGGCAGAGAGCTATCGTCCCGGCAGCAGTCCACAGAGCTTTGACAAGCAGTATGTGCGCGATTACCTGGAAACCCTGGACTGGGACAAAACCCCGCCCGGTCCCGAACTGCCGGAGGATGTGGTCAACAATACCATGGCAAAATACCAAGAAGCCCTGGAGCGCTTAACTGCGAAACAGAACTAATAATGCAACATAGCTAACCCTGAACAAGACAAACAGAATTAACCCAATCTCCCGGAGAGAAAACATGAACTTTGACAAAATCAGCTTACAGGTGCCGGAAATTTTATTACCCAATAAGGATGTGGATCTGCATAAATGGTCGGTAGTGGCCTGTGATCAGTACACCTCACAGCCAGATTACTGGGCAAAAGTGGCGGAAATAGCCGGAGATGCACCTTCTACGCTGAATGTTATATTTCCGGAAGTATTTCTGGAAGATCATGATGGTGATGAACGTATTGCCAGTATTAATAACGCCATGCAGCAATACCTAGACGAAGGTATTTTAGTACCTATGGACAAACCGGGCTTTGTACTGGTGGATCGTAAAACTTCTCAGGCGCCTTCCCGTAAGGGGCTGGTAGTGGCCATAGACCTAGAACATTATGACTTTAACAAGGGGTCGCAGACCTTAATTCGTGCCACCGAAGGCACTATCATGGATCGACTGCCGCCGCGCATTAAAGTCCGTCAGGATGCCGCCATTGAACTGCCCCATATTATGGTGCTGATTGATGATCCGCAGCACACGGTCATTGAACCGCTGTTTGAAAAAAATCCTCAGCCCCTGTATGACTTTGAACTGATGATGGACAGCGGCCATATCAAGGGCTATGCCATTGATACCCCAGAACTGATCCGGCAGACAGTCGATACGCTGACCCAACTGGCCGATCCGCAGGTATTTGCCGACAAGTACAATGCTCAGGGGCGTGATGTACTGCTCTATGCCATGGGTGACGGCAACCATTCTTTAGCGACCGCCAAAGCCATCTGGGAAAAAATTAAGGAAGAAGCGGATGATATACAGTCAGTAATGGATAACCCGGCTCGCTTTGCTCTGGTGGAACTGGTTAATATCCATGATGAAGGCCTGCAGTTTGAGCCTATCCACCGGGTGATTTTTAATGTGAAACCAGAGCAGTTATTGAAGGCTATGCAGGCGCATTTTAAAGGTAACTGTTCAGTGGTTCGCTGTGATAATGAAGCCGATATGAAAGCCAGAGCCAAAGCAGCCACGGCTGATAATGTGCATATTGTACCCTTTAATGACGCTTCCGGTTATGGCTATATCCAGATCACCAACCCCGAATATACCCTGGAACTGGCCACTATTGAGTCATTTTTAAACGACTATCTTGAACAAAATGGTGGTAAGGTGGACTTTATTCACGGTGATGAAGTGGTTAATGAACTGGGTGTTAAGGAAGGCAATATGGGCTTCTTCTTCCCACCGATTTCCAAGCACAGCCTGTTTAAAACCATAATTTTTGACGGCGCCCTACCCAGAAAAACCTTCTCTATGGGCGAAGCGGATGAAAAACGCTTTTATCTGGAAGCCAGAAAAATTAAAAATCAATAGTTAATATTGATGGGGTCAGAATCATCGCTCTTTTTTTGGAGACAATGATATTTGTGTTCATGGGAGATTCTGTTGATAGAGATATTCGGCAATACCTTCTAACCTCTGTTTTGCTCGTGGTGAGAAAACGAGTCTTATTTTATTCATATTTGGTGCGAATCTCGTTAATTACCTGAGCTATGGGAATGCCTTGGCTATGGAACTGCTGTTTTCCCCATAGGTTTGCTTAATGCTTTTTTCCAGCTCAGGATTGTCAATTTCTATATGTAACATTTTTTGTGCCTCATTTGTTTTAATCGGTGTATTGATTAAGTTTGCTCCAGGAGCTACTGTTAATGGTGTTGATTATAGCAACTATGTTGACATAGGGAAATCTGCGCCATATTATCTACCAGCAGCATAACCATAACAATGCTGAAGGTCAGCAGATGGGCCAGCATTCTGGTCTGCTTAACGCCGAAGCGGTGACGCATATAATAACCGATAGTGCCTACCAGCAGATAG
>JANELJ010000198.1 GCA_024511395.1 Gammaproteobacteria bacterium
CTGATCGAGAAACAGGCATTTAGTTCAATATTTTTTAGTTCTTATCCAGAATTCAGGTTTATTTACATTGGAAAATTCTACTTATGAAAAGAATTATTTTTCGGGGGGATTACCATGCGGCTACGGTAGCATCAATTTTATAACGCAGATGATTACCGGCAATAAAACGCTGGAAAAAAGAGCGGGTAGACTCGGGTAGGTTTTTCTGAACCAGGCTGATATAGTTTTTTTCAGAGGTATGCTGAACATCCCGGATCAGGTATTCTATATTTTCAAAACTGGTAAACTCATCTTCCCCGCCCAGCATGGTATTATACCTGTCTCTGAACTTGTCAAAACTTAATCACACCGTTTTGCCCGGCATAATAAATGTTCGTGGCATGTAAATCTACAGACCGCTGGCTGAAAGGTTCTTGCTTTTAACGGCAAAACTTTTACCCTCACATAAACCATGGTGATCTGCGTTACATAAAGCAGTCTAGGCTCGTGACGGCGAACAAAATACCCTAGGGGGAAAATAGATGGGAGATAAGTGCCTGATGTATCAGGAAAATACTTGCGTATCTGTTTAAGATCGATTTCTGTATTATTAGCCAAAATTTTTATAATGTCGGGTAAACCCGGCACTTCGTATCAGGTGAAGAGGTGCTGAGAAAATTCAATACCTTAGGTCAATCATCACCAGATAAGGTACTAGGAACAGGCGGGTAAACAGCCAGATACCGGGTAGCACAAACAGCATTAAGCCGGCAAAAATCAATAGCGAGGTCATAACATTGGCCATAAATATATAAGACCAGCGCAATAGTCCCTGCCACAGGCTGTTATAAATACCCGCTCCCTGCCCGGTAGCCAGACTGTAAATAAGTGCAATCAGCCCCGGTATAAATGGGCTTGATAATCAGGTTCAGAATTGATAATCAGGTTCAGAAACTGGGCAAAGGGTCGTACCGTTTCAGGATTAATATGCTCGGTATCCAGAGCACCGATAAACAGCGATGCTAAAAGCTGAGCCAGCAATTACCACCAGAATGGCAATGACCAGAGCAAAGCTCAGCAGGCGCAGTATATTATGCCGGAAAAAATAAAATGCCTGTTTTAATGTGACCGTCATGGTTTATCCAAGGTTGTAAATGTTAAGTCCCAGATCGGTACATTGCTGTTCATGCTCATGATTAGAAATAACCGCAATACTGGCTTCCCTGTTATGCAGATATTCACGAGCTACCCGGTTCAGATCATCCAGGCTGACGGCTAATACCTGCTGGCGGAAAGCCTGCCGCTGCTCTGCGGTACGACCAAACAGGTCGTTATGAAAAGCCTGACTGGCATCCCCGGCAGGAGAAGCGGGCTTATCAATACTGCCGATAACCCCAAGTATGGCTTCTTCCAGTGCCTGCCTGTCATGCTCTGTTTCAAGCAGCCAGTCAATAGAACAGTTAAAATCGTCTAGGGTATCGCTTAAACGCGGATCGCGATAGGAGAAAAATTTAAAACAGGCATTGGCTGAATCCTGGTTAGCCCCACCACCATAGGCACCGCCCTGTTCACGGATAACCCGGTGCAGGAAACCATTACATAAAAAGCCGCCAAGTACCGTCAAAGGGGCTACATCAGGATGGCCTACGGGTACGGTTTTATAGGCCTTAGCACAGAAATTAACCTGGGTGCTGGTTAACCAGGCCTGCTTAACATTTTCTTCAATTTTCGGCATATCCAGCAAATGCAGGTTGTCAGAAGCCTGGATGGTATTATCCTGCCAGAGTTTAATGAGATCCCGTTGGCAATGAGGGTATTCATGCTCTTCACAGATCAACAGAAACTGTGCCGGTGCCTGCTTTAGCTTTGTGTGAATGGCAGAGAGTTTTTTCATAAGCTCGCTAATTCTGGTGTCTCCTTCATCCTCCTGAAGTGCATTATCAAGCTGCTTGATGAATTCAATACTGCCCAGCCCCTTATTATTATGAGTCAGTCGTGCAGAAGGACTCATACCACTGCTGGCGGCCTGCATGGCCAGTGAATGTCCACTGCCGGTAACACTGTGTTCCTTGCGCATACGCAACTGGGAAATCAGTTCTTTAATACGTGCCGGCTCGTCAAAGCGAATGTCCTCAAAAGTCAGTTTAAGTAGTTCAGACATTTCCGCATGGTTTCTAATCAGTGCTTTACCGGAAACAATATAAAAGCCTTTCACCTGCTGAGCGTCTTCAACAATACCCCGAACCCGGTGATAAGCCTGAATACCGCCGGACACCTGAGACTGCCAGACCTGCATCTGCAGGTAATCTTTATCACCACAGCCCAGTTCACCAAAACAGAAATTAAAAATGGGCAGATACTGATGCTCTTCCGTAGTGAAGTTCGGTAGATCCACAATTAACTGCTGATAAACCAGCCCATTGGTACCCTGGTTATAATGTGAAACTTTAAGAGTTTCAGTCCGGGCATCCAGACATTCGGGCACTTTGATTTTTTCAGGGACATCGCTGACAGTGACTTTAGGCAGGACTTCTTCAATATTATCTTCCTGCTGATTCTGTCTTTGGGCCAGTTTATCCGCCAGTTCAATAAGCTGTTGTTTTTCCTGCTCGCTTAGCTGGCTCTTAATAGCCTCCAGACGGGCTTTTTCAGCATCATTTCGACGCTGTTCCATTTGCAGATCAGGTTTAAAAGTCACTCTTACCCGGTGCGGATTATCCAGCAGCTGCTTTGTAACCAGCCGCTTAATGTATTCAGGATCCAAGGCTTTGGTTCTGAGTTTCTGCAGGGCTTTATCCAGGTTCATATGTTCTATCACATCGCCCCGGTGGATAGCAGTAGAAAGGCCGGATAAAATTAACTGCAGACCAAAAGGATAATAATCCCCGCCGATTTCACGCTGGTTAAGTTCCAGCTGGTGCAGTACGGCTTCAACCTGATCTGGATCTATGCCCTCCTGTGCAACTTTTTCAAGCACATCAAGAACCAGTTTTTCAAACGCCTGAGCATGTTCAGGAGAAGAACCTTCAAGACCGCATAAAAAGCTCATCTCCCGGTTGGTATCTTCCAGACCGCATAGCGGTGAGGGAGACTGTCCCAGCTCAGTCGTTTCCAGAGCCTGGGTCAGAGGTGATGCAGAATTATCCAGTAACAGGCTGGATAAAAACTGGGCTTCCAGCTGTTCTTCCAGGTTAATACTGCGTCCCAGCAGCCAGGATAAAATAAGATGGGTTTTATTGGTGGTATCTTCTTCCGGATCCAATGGATAACTTTCTTCAATATTAAGCGGAGAAAAATAACGTTTTTCATCATTTACCGTGATAATCCTGTCCAGTTTTTCAAAACGGGAAAGTACCTTATGTTCAAATTTTTTCTGATGAGTACTGGCCGGAATATCACCAAAGGTCATAAAAATAGCATTACTGGGATGGTAATGAATACGATAGAATTCTTTTAATTGTTCATAAGAAAGATCTGGAATATCAGTGGGTTCCCCACCACTATTAAAGTGATAGGTTGTGGTGGGAAACAGGTATTTACTAACAGTCTGACATAGTGCGCTGACGGTGGAGGACATAGCCCCTTTCATTTCATTATAAACCACGCCTTTAAACTGCAGTTCGGTACTGGCATCATCACGCTGTTCAAATTCCAGGCGGTGACCCTCCTGCCTGAAGTCCAGTTCATCCAGACGGGAAAAGAACACCGCATCAAGATAAACATCCATCAGATTATTAAAATCTTTAGTGTTCTGGCTGGCAAAGGGATAGGCTGTCCAGTCGCTGCTGGTAAAGGCATTCATAAAAGTATTCAGTGAACGTCGGATCATCATAAAAAACGGATCCCGTACCGGGTAATTTTCACTGCCGCATAAAGCAGTATGTTCCAGAATATGCGCCACACCTGTGGAATCGGTCGGTATAGTTCTCAGGGCTACCAGAAAAACATTTTCATTATTATCGGCGGCAATATGATAGTGTAAAGCACTGGTAGCAGGATGTTCATACTGTTCAATAACAATGTCCAGTGACTCAATCCGTTCACTGCGGAGCCATTTAAAGGTTTTATAAGATTGGGGGGATTCACTGGAATGGGAAGATTCCTGAGTTTGTGCGACAGCAGACATCCAGACTGGGCTCCTTGAGATTTATTATTAAATTAAGTTTTAATAGTTAACTATATAAAATGATAAAATGCATTTGAATTAAGCTGTATATTGTAACATTATCCAGCTATTACAAGATAATTTCCAAATTAAGGCTGTTTTTTTAAATATTACTTACCGAACTAAAGTTTAGAGTTTCAGCTCCCCCCAAAAGGAGAATCATTTAAAATTTATTGATTACCTCAGTTAACCGATAGTCCGTAACAGGAACCGTGTATCCCTTGCTGAAGCCGCCGTGAATCCATCCATGGAGGCTTTTCGACAGCCTCCCTGCTGTCGAAACTTCATCAAGGGACACCCAGCCCCTGTTACTCCGAGGTAAACAAAATAATTCA
>JANELJ010000199.1 GCA_024511395.1 Gammaproteobacteria bacterium
AATAAGGCTTATTTTACCAAATAACCTGCAAATTTAACACCCATAATCAAGAAATATTTCTTTATAAATCAATGCTATATGTTTTATTCAGGGTGAGCTATTTAGTGTACCTACCGTGACTGTCAACAGGTGCTGAATTTCCAGGGACGCTCAAGTACGTCCATGTATCGGTTTAGAACTTTTCAAAACTTGTTTTGTAAAAAGTTCTTATCCTGGTGATTGTGAAAACATCCATGTTTTCAAAACTCTGTAAATCCAGCACCTGTTGACAGTCACTCTAAATTACATCAATTTATAGTGATTTATCACAATATTTTTTAGTTAATGCTCTATTATTCAGTCGCAGGCCGTAGCTGAATAACCACCAACTTAGAAATCACTCTGGAAACACCCCGAGTACTTTTTGCCAGAGCAATGGCTCTAACAGCACTTTCTTCTGAATTAACACTACCCATTAAGGTGACTACACCGGCATTAACTTCAATACCAATATCATCCCGTTTGACCACGGGATCTTCGGAATATTTTTTGCTGATCATGACATTAATTTTTGCATCGGCTTCTGCAGTACTTGCCGCCATGACAGGTTCATAAACCGCTTTATCTTTGTACGCCTGCTCTTTAAGTCTCTGCTCCTTAGCTTCTTTTTCTTCCTGCGCTTTGATTTCTTCATTGGAATCCACACCGGGCACCCAATCAGTGGCATCACGTACGGTACTGCAGGCTGACAGCAGTGCAAAGCTCAGTACCAGAGCAAGAACAGCACCCAGTTTTTTTACAGGGGTATTTAATATCATGGTATTAGTTAAAAAGGGTGTGTTCATAAAACGCGTTTTCCTTGTTTTTATTGTCAGTTGTTATAGTCGATTGTTGTTCGTCAATTATCAGAGTTGTATTCAGATTATTCTGCCTGTTTTCCCCAGCCGCCTCCGCCAGGGGTTTTTATAGTCAGTTTCTGTCCAGCTCGGGCAGTTAATAATACCTTGCCGGGCAGGGCTTTGTCATCCAGCAGGTTTTCTCCAGCTCTGCCCGCCAGACCACCGGCCAGCCCCCAAGGGCTATGACGTCGTCTTTCAGTGAGCAAAGTAACCTGGGTTTCCTGTAAAAATTCCAATTCACGGATCAGGCCCATTCCGCCCTGATAATACCCCTCACCTCCGGAACCATGCCGCAGGCTATATTGACTGATCCTCAGAGGATAGTGATGTTCCAGTGATTCTATAGGGGTATTAAGAGTATTGGTCATATGTGCCTGTACCCCGCTTTGGCCATTAAACACTTTACCGGCTCCCAGACCACCGCCTATGGTTTCATAATAATCCCAGTGCTGCTCACTGCTGCGGCTGCCCATGGCGATATTATTCATGGTACCGTAACTGGCTGCCGGTATCCGCGCCTGCAGTTCATCAATCTGTGCCAGTGCCCCGAGGATCACATCCACCACCCGGGTAGAGGTTTCTACATTACCTGCAGTCACGGCAGCAGGATAGCGGGCATTAAGCAGGCAGCCCTCTGGTACAGCAATATCAATCATCCTGAAACTGCCGGCACAGGCCGGTGTCTGCGCCGGCATCAGACAGCGAAACACATAGTATACCGCCGCAGCCGCTACTGATAAGGGACAGTTAATATTTCCCCTGACCTGTGCAGCAGTGCCGGTAAAATCCACCTTAATTGAATGCTCTCTGACTTCCAGACTGACCGCTATTTTAATATCCTGATGGCCGGTACCATCATCATCAAGATAATCTTCAAAACGATACACTCCATCAGGTATCTGCTCCAGGGTGGATTTGGCCAGTCGCTCACCATAATCATTAAGATGCACCAGAGCTGAACTGAAATTCTGCTCTCCCTGCTGCTTAATTAAATCACCCAGACGTATGACCCCAGTCTGGTTGGCACTGATCTGAGCCAGAAAATCCCCTTTTGAAGCATCAGGACGACTCATATTGGCCGTAATATCCGTCATTACCTGCTCCTCCACCACCCCGTTCTGTACCAGTAATAGCGGAGATATAATCACGCCCTCTTCTTCTAGTGAGGTTGACAGGGGCATTGAACCCGGGGTGTCAGCACCAATATCAGCATGATGCGCCCGGTTAACTACAAACGCCGCCAGCTGCTGACTGTGCTGCCCAGCAAAAACCGGGGCAATCATAGTAACATCCGGTAGATGCGTTCCGCCGAGGTAGGGGTTATTGAGCACCAGCATGTCCCCTTCGGACCAGTCCCGGGAATTAACAATATCGGCCATGGCATAAGCCATACTGCCTAAATGAACCGGGATATGAGCCGCTTGGGCACATAGCTGTCCCTGAGCATCAAACACCGCACAGGAATAATCCAGCCGATCCTTGATGTTTGGAGAAAAGGCACTGTGTCTCAGAACAGCACCCATTTCTTCACAAATGGATTCTATCCGGCTGACAAAAATGCTTAGTTCAATGGCGTTCATTAAGAGCTGGTTTCAGGTTTTAGGGGATTAAATTGACATTTATGGGTGTATTTTACATGATTTAGGCTTAGTAGCATGTTTATTTGTGCAAAAAGCCAAATAACCTATCGTTTTAGTCTGTTATTTACCTAAAAAAAGGTTTATACTCTGATGCACAAACATATTAGTTAATTATTTCACTGATTGAGTCTGTTGTCAGTCAGACAGGTTAACAGCATACTCAACAGGTTTAACATTTTACCTAAAAATTACCTAAAAAACGGAGCACAACATGGCTTTTGAATTACCCGCATTACCTTATGCAAAAAATGCACTGGAACCCCATATTTCTGAAGAAACTCTGGAATATCACTACGGTAAGCACCACAACACTTATGTAGTTAATCTGAACAACCTGATTGCCGGTACTGACTTTGAAAATCAGTCTCTGGAAGACATTATCAAGAATTCTGACGGCGGTATTTTTAACAATGCAGCCCAGATCTGGAACCACACATTCTACTGGAACTGCTTAAGCCCTAATGGCGGCGGTGAACCTACCGGTGCTTTAGCGGATGCTATTAATGCCAAATTCGGTTCATTCGAACAGTTCAAGAAAGATTTCAGCGATGCCTGTGTGACTAACTTTGGTTCCGGCTGGACATGGCTGGTTAAAAACGGTTTCGGCAAACTGGAAATCGTTAAAACTTCCAATGCCGGCTGTCCTTTAACTGACGGTCTGACACCTCTGCTGACCTGTGATGTCTGGGAACACGCTTACTATATTGATTACCGTAATGCCCGCCCAAGCTATGTGGAAGCCTTCTGGAATCTGGTTAACTGGGATTTTGTTGCCAGCAATCTATAAGCTCAAGGCTGTCTACAAGCTCAGGGCTGTTCTTAGCCTGAAAATGTGATGGTGTTACTCCCATCACATTTTGCTCAGTGTGCTATAGTTATATCAGGTGTTTCTGTACAGGTATAACTTATAGCTATGGCAAACTACAATCTTATCTTTCAGGGTGAAATCATTGCAGGCGCCTCCTTAGAGGAAGTCAAAGCCAATGTAGCCTGACTCTTTAAAGCCGATGCAGTAGTTAAAGCCGTTAAAATTGAAACACAGGTTTCCCCTGATACTGTTGAGCAGAAAACAGAGCCTGACCAATCCCGGGAAGCAACGCCGGTTCCACCTTCTACTAAACTCAGCTCCGGACTAGCCTCACTGATAAGCTACAATCAAGCTGTCAGGAACGATGAAACTGTCAAGAACGATAATAAAACAAAAGACATAACAGAAGAAGAAGGTCTGCAACTGACGCCATTAGGCTCCTATTATACCCAATCTGCACAATGATAATAAAACTATTATTATCCCTGACCTGAGCCATTTACCCATGTCAGAGGCTGAAAGCGGTTCTCTGGAAGAATTTGCCGCCCGACCTGAACCGGTACCATTACCGGATACCAGTATGATGGATATTGCGGAACAGGACGATACGCCGCTATCATCTGAAAGAACTAAAACAGAACCGGTTGCTGTTCCCGATATTTCACAATAATCCATGTCTGAAGCGCAGGAAGGCTCTCTGGAAGGCCTGGAGCAGAAACCTGAGCCGGCAGAGATACCGGATATCAGCCATTTAAGTATGGAAGAAACCGCAACAGAAAAGATACCGGGAAAAGCAGTTTTTCAGATTGGAGATTAAAAAACAGTCAGAGTAGGCATAGTCCTATAATTTAATTTTTTATTAAGCGCTGAATTCAGTATAATCAGTTTTATAAATATTATAAATTTAAGATCACTGTTCACCACAAATTGAAATACATTTACATTAGAGTAATCACCTGCAGGCAGCCGCGATCAGATATACTGAATAGTAGCAATTTAAATTAAAAAATTATCAATAAGAAATATTATATAACTAAAGTTTAGAGCGACAGCTCACCCTTGAGAGTCCTGTTTCGCTCATACGTTCTTTAACAATTTGTTTATAACCAGCTGTTTTGAGATTGTTTTTATAACAAATCTTCAAATCGCCTT
>JANELJ010000200.1 GCA_024511395.1 Gammaproteobacteria bacterium
CTTTGTTGACCGGGGTTATCGTGGACATGAAGTAAAAGATACGAAAGTTTTTATCTCAGGTCAGAAGCGAGGCGTTACCCGAAGTATTAAAAAGGCATTAAAACGGCGCAGTGCGATTGAGGCTGAAATCGGTCATATGAAAAACGATGGCCGTTTAGACCGCTGCTACCTCAAAGGTGCAGTCGGTGATGCCATTAATGTGGTTATGGTGGCCGCTGGTCATAACTTAAGAAAGATCCTCAATAAGCTCCGGCTTTTGTGGCTTAAAATTATTTCCGGTTTGATGGGATATTTTATCAAACCAGAACAATCAGCCGCTTTAAACCTGGCTTGATGTCAGGCTTAAAACGGTATTATTCAGGTTGAATTAATTAACTTATATTATTGTTTATTAATATAGACTTCATTCAATGAAAGATTAAGGGATTTATCTTGCAATTTTAGGGAAAACCCTAGGTGTGTGACATAAAGCACTTCAATGTAAGACAAATCTCATGTTAATAGCTTAAAATAAAGAAATGGATTTATTAGATAAATTATAGAGAGAATTGAATGTCACAGAGCTCCAAAGCTTCTAAACCAATCCAGGTAATCATCCTTGCCGCTGGCAAAGGCACCCGAATGTATTCCAGACTGCCCAAAGTATTACACTCACTGGCCGGTAAACCACTGGTTCAGCATGTTATAGACAGTGCCAGAAAACTGGATGCTAAAGATATTACTCTGGTTTATGGACATGGTGCGGAACTGGTCAAAAATACCATAACCGATCCACGGCTAAACTGGTGTGAACAGTCTGAACAACTGGGAACCGGCCATGCTGTACAGCAGGCTGAACAGTTTATTAATAATAAGGCTAATGTGTTAATCCTCTATGGTGATGTGCCCCTGTTAAGTGTCGCTACCCTGGAAAAGCTGATTGCGGCAAAACAGAATCAGGCACTGGCGCTGTTAACTGCGATACTGGAGAATCCGATGGGTTACGGCCGGATAGTACGGGACAGTAATAATAGTATTCAAAGGATTGTTGAAGAAAAAGATGCTACTGATGAAATCCGAACCATCAGGGAAATTAACAGTGGTGTTATGGTGGTTGATGGTAACCGACTGAAAAGCTGGCTGCATAAAATTGATAATAACAATGCCCAGGGAGAATATTACCTGACCGATTTAATTGAACTGGCAGTACAGGAAGGTGAAACGGTTAATAGCTATATTGTGCAGGACAGCAAGCAAATAGAAGGCATTAACAATAAACTACAACTGGCTGAACTGGAACGGGAATATCGGAGAATTCAGGCAGATAAATTAATGACCCAGGGTGTGACCTTAAGAGATCCGGTACGTTTCGATTTACGCGGCCAGCTTAAAACCGGTCAGGATGTGGTTATAGATATCAATGTTATTATTGAGGGTGACTGCAGTATTGGAAATAATGTAAACATTGGTGCTAATACAGTCATTAAAAACTCAATAATCGGCGATAATGTGACTATTCTTGAAAACTGTATTATTGAACAGTCTATTATAGGTAATGCCTGTAATATCGGTCCTTTTGCCCGCCTGAGACCAGACAGTGAGCTGGAAGAAAATGCTAAAGTCGGTAATTTTGTAGAGCTTAAAAAAGCGCATATAGCCAAAGGCTCTAAAGTTAATCACTTAAGTTATATTGGTGATACCCTAATGGGTGAAAATGTAAATATTGGTGCCGGTACCATTACCTGTAATTATGACGGTGCCAATAAACATGTGACAAAAATTGGTGATAATGCCTTTATCGGTTCCAATACTGCACTGGTGGCACCCATAGAAATCGGTGCCGGAGCAACGGTTGGGGCAGGGTCAACCCTGAGTAAGGATGCTGAGCCGGAAAAGCTAACCTTTACCAGGGCACCTCAAAAAACCATAAATGGCTGGAAACGTCCGGTTAAAAATAAGAAATAAAATACTATAAATAATAAGTGAAACAACAGGAAAAACTCAATGTGTGGAATAGTCGGTGCCGTTGCAGAACGAAATGTAGAAGCCATTCTGATAGAAGGTCTGCGGCGCTTGGAATACCGTGGTTATGATTCAGCCGGACTGGCTATTCTGGACGGTAATAAAAAAATTAACCGGCAGCGGGCGCTGGGAAAAGTCTCCCAGTTAGCGGATGAACTGGAAAAGGTGCCCTTAAAAGGACATGTCGGAGTGGCTCATACCCGCTGGGCAACCCATGGTGAGCCTGCTACCCGAAATGCCCATCCACATATGTGTGAAACCAGTGTAGCACTGGTACATAACGGTATCATTGAAAATTACGAACAGATTAAAAGTGAATTACAGGAAAAAGGCATAAAGTTCAGTTCCGATACGGACAGTGAGACCATTGTTCATCTTATAGGTGAACAGAAAAAAACAGGAAAAGATTTACTGCATGCTGTGGTAGATACGATTAAACAGCTTGAAGGCGCGTATGCACTGGGAGTGATAGACAGCTCAGAACAACGGATTATTGCTGCCAGAAGCGGTAGTCCGCTGGTTATTGGTATCGGTATAGGGGAAAACTTTATTGCCTCGGATGTATCGGCATTATTACCGGTAACCCAGCAGTTTATCTTTCTGGAAGAAGGTGATATAGCGGATATTACCCGAGATTCAGTGGTTATTTATGATGCTCAGGGTGATGAAGTTGAACGCCCCATGCGTAAAAGTGAAATCAGTGCTGATGCCATAGAGCGGGGTGAATATCGCCATTATATGCTCAAGGAAATCTATGAGCAGCCCAGGGCAGTGGCCGATACCTTGGAAGGGCGTATAGATAATGAACATGTTTTTACCAAAGCCTTTGGTTTTGAAGCAGAAAAAATCTTCAGGGAAATAGAATCCGTTTATATTATTGCCTGCGGTACCAGTTATCATGCCGGTCTGGTGGCCAAGTACTGGTTTGAAGGTATTGTTGGTATCCCGTGCATGATTGAAGTGGCCAGTGAATTTCGTTACAGGAAAGCGGTTTATAATGAAAAAACCTTAATTGTAACGATTTCACAGTCCGGTGAAACTGCCGATACCCTGGCGGCTTTGCGGGAAGCCAAAAAGCAGAGGGCTAAACATTCACTGGTGATCTGTAATGTACCGGAAAGTTCTCTGGTCAGGGAATCCAGTCTGGCCTTTATGACTCATGCCGGCCCGGAAATCGGTGTCGCTTCCACCAAGGCTTTTACCACTCAGTTAACTGCATTGTTGTTATTAGTGGTCAGTATTGCCAAGGAAAAGGGCAATACCAGGCTGGAGAAAGAAGCAGTAGAAAACCTGAGAAAGCTGCCTGGACAGATAGAAAAAGCGCTGAAACTGGACGAACAGATAAAAAACCTGTCTGAAGAATTTTCTGATAAACACCATACTCTGTTTCTGGGCAGAGCCACTCAGTACCCCATTGCAATGGAAGGGGCATTGAAGCTTAAGGAAATTTCCTATATCCATGCCGAAGCCTATCTGGCCGGTGAATTAAAACATGGTCCGCTGGCACTGGTGGATGCGGATATGCCTGTAGTTGCTGTTGCACCTAATAATGAATTAATCGGTAAACTAAAATCCAATCTGCAGGAAGTTAAAACCCGTGGTGGTAAACTCTATGTATTTGCCGATACCAATGCTGATATTGAAGAAGAAGAAGCTATTAAGGTCATTAAAGTGGGTGAAATTGATTCTTTAATTGCACCCATGGTGTTTACTATTCCCTTACAGCTACTTTCTTATCATGTGGCCATAATCAAGGGAACAGATGTTGACCAGCCTAGAAATCTGGCCAAAAGTGTTACTGTTGAGTAAAACCTATTTTGAAATAATAGTACTTGTGGGCGAGTATTAAAGTATCATACCAAGTAATAAAGTATCATACTGAGTAATAAAGTATCATACCGAAGTATCCTGTGTTATGCTTAATTTATGAGCAAACAAAGGATGATATCACTATGGCTGGGCGACAATATGGCAATTCAGTAGATAAAAACAATAAATGGATTAAAGAAGGACGTAGCTCAGGTCTTGGAAAAGATTACCTGCCATGGCTAACTGTACGTGATCTCGCATCTCAAGGACGATCCCACAGAGTATTTGGCCATAAATGCCAAAGAACACACCAATTACTCTCAGATTTAGAACTCGCAATCTTCCTGATTCTGGAATGGATTTCTGATTCCAGTGATATTAGGGAACAATTTCCCCTCCAATTAGAAGTAACAGAGCGATTAGCCAAAGAAAATGGGATAAAACACCCAGCTTATCAAGGTGTGATTCAGGTGATGTCATCTGATTTTCTTGTTACTACAACCAAAAAGAAACTACCTAAATTTGCTATTCAGGCAAAAATAGCTGAAACGCTACAAGATCCAAGAACTATCGAAAAACTTGAGATAGAGCGCCGATATTGGAAGTTGAAATTAATACCATGGTTTATTGTTACAGAAAAAGATATTCCT
>JANELJ010000201.1 GCA_024511395.1 Gammaproteobacteria bacterium
GAGTAAAGTAAGCGCATAATGGCACCAGTACCGATGACATCACTCACAGGAAACGGCTATAGCTCAATAAATTTGGAAACTCTTTCCTAAGATGTTGATGCACATGGCATAAATAATAACTTAAAATCTTTGTAATGTGACTGATATTTGGTCATTAAATGATCTGATCGAGAAACAGGCATTTAGTTCAATATTTTTTAGTTCTTATCCAGAATTCAGGTTTATTAGGCAATCCGTGACATCGGTAGAGAAAATTTCCACTGAAGTGGAAGCCTCATCAGTCGTGGTACAGAATCTGGCGGATGACAGTAATAGTATTGGTGAAGTCGTCGGTGTTATCCAGTCCATTTCTGAACAGACTAATCTGCTGGCATTAAATGCAGCCATTGAAGCAGCGCGTGCCGGGGAAACCGGACGAGGCTTTGCCGTAGTAGCGGATGAAGTCAGTAGTCTGTCACATAAGATCCAGGAAGAAACTATTATTATTAAGGAAAAAATAGATAAGCTTCAGAATATCTCAACCAATGTTGTTGATAAAATGTCAGCAATGCAGGAAAATGCTGAACAGACTCGGATTCAGAGACAGAATAACGAACGTATTAACCTGGCCCTGGAACAACTGACTATTATGTCTCAGACCATGGCGAAGACTTCCTAGGATGCTTATAAATCCGGCAATGAGTTTAAAATTATGGCTGAACAGCTTAAAGATATTGTTGAGCAGTTTGTTAGTATACCAGAGGAGGAGAGTGACGGGTCAGTCAGCAGTGAATCGGATGAGCCTCATAACAGAGAAAAAACCCACTGCAGTGAAATGAAAGAAAAAATGAATGAAGTAGAACTGTTTTAAATGATCAGGGATGAAGCTTTTTGTCATCCGGCAGAAAATAATCCGCCAGGGTACTGTAGATTGGGGTTGTACAAATGGACTTGGAAATGGCGGTGGCAATAAAAGCCGTTAACATCATGGGCAGAATCAGTTCATGTTTATTGGTCATTTCCATAACAATAACAAATGCAGTAATAGGTGCCTGAACCACTCCGGCAAAATACCCTACCATACCGAATAAAATAACAGTGCCATAAGGATAATCACCCAGCAGTTGCGCAATGTGTGCCCCCAGTCCGGCACCTGTAGCCAGGGAAGGCGCAAAAATACCGCCGGGGATACCGCTCAGATAGGATACTACAGTCGCTATCAGTTTCAGATAACCGTACTGGTTAGTCAGTTCAGCTTCTCCCATCACCATGGAACGGGCTTCTTCATAACCGCTGCCATAGGTCAGTTCTCCTGAATAAAAACCGATAATAGCAATACTCAAACCGCATAAAGCGGCAATTAAAAAAGGCCGGTTTTCCCGAATGGGTGCAATAAACCGGCTGCCGTGGATCAGCATCAGGCTGAAGCTGCCGCCTAACAGTCCACCCACAATGCCGCAGGCCAGTACTGGAATAATAGCATCATAAGTTTTAATGACCGCAGAAGAAGATCCAAAATAAGTATAATCTCCGGTAAAAGAAATGGCTGTAATAGAAGTGGCCATAATGGCAGTTAACAATAAGCCGCGGGTACGTTGTTCAAAGGAGCGGCTGAGTTCTTCAATAACGAAAACAATACCAGCCAGTGGTGTATTAAACGCCGCCGATACACCGGCCCCGCCTCCGGCCAGGATTAAAATACGCTCCATATCATAAATTCTAAAGCGTACAAAACGGCGTAGTGAAAACATAATAGCCGCTCCAACATGCACCGTTGGTCCTTCACGGCCAATAGAGGCACCGCTTAACAGGCCCAGGATACATAATATAACCTTACCCACCGCAATACGCAGGGTAATAAGTATACTGCGCTCTTTTTCGTGACTCATTTCCAGAGAAGCCAGAACCTGTGGGATACCACTGCCCTCGGAACCGGGAAAAAACCGGCGGGTCAGCCAGACCACCAGGATCAGCCCCAGGGGGGAGACAATAAAGGGAAGATAAGGAGAGTATTCGATCAGGCGATGAAACATATGGTTGGCCCATTCACTGGAAATGGCCATAAGGGTAGCCACCAAGCCGACTACAATAGCACCGATGGTAAACACAAAATGTGCCCGCCAGTCCTTATGAGTGATTAGCCATTTTCCGGAATGTTTAATATGTTTCAGCATAATTTAATACCAATCAGTGCATGCACACTAATTAATATCCAGTAGCTCAATTTCAAAAATCAGGGTTGAGCCGGCTTTAATTTTGTCACTCACTGCCCGATTACCATAGGCCAGTTCGGATGGTATAAACAATTGCCATTTATCACCCTTGTGCATTAACTGCAGGGCCTCAGTCCAGCCGGGGATAACGCCATTTACCGGAAAAGTTGCCGGCTGGTTGCGGGAGTAGGAACTGTCAAATTCAGTACCGTCAATTAATGTACCACGGTAATGTGTGGTTACCTTATCCGTTAGTTTTGGGCTGGGACCGGAGCCTTTTTTTATAATCCGATACTGTAGTCCGCTGGGCAGAGTTACTACACCTTCCTTTGTTTTATTAGCGGAGAGAAATGCCTTGCCTTCCTGCTGGTTTTTTTTAAGCAAGGTTTTCTGTGCCAGCTGCTGCTGAATAATTAACTGCTGCTTAAATTCATCCAGAGCACTTTGCATCTCTGCATGACTTAGTACCAGCTGGCCTTTTAAGGCATCCTGTATACCCTGTAACAGGCTGGGTTCATCCAGTTTAATGCCCTGCATTTTCAGGGAATTAATAAAATTTATACCTATAGCATAAGCCGCCTTTTGCTGCATGGTTTCGGGTTCGGTTTCCGTCTGAGCCCAGACAGAAAAAGGCAGTGCCAGGGCCAGAGACAGTGTGGTTATTTTAATCAGTTTTCCGGACATACAACTCTCATTTGTAAAATATTGAACATCCGGTTAGTTTACCAAATTAACTTAATTATTTCTCAAACAGTTTACTGTATTGCTCATAACCTTCTTCATCCAGCTTTTCCTTAGGTACAAAATGTAAGGACGCAGAGTTGATACAATAACGCAGGCCGGTTGGTTTGGGGCCATCAGGAAACACATGGCCTAAATGGGAATCACCGTGCTTACTGCGTACCTCGGTACGGCTGTAGAATAAATGTTTATCCACTTTCTCAACAATATTCTGCGGCTCAATGGGACGGATAAAGCTGGGCCAGCCAGTTTTAGAGTCGTATTTGTCAGTTGAACTGAACAGCGGTTTTCCGGAGACGATATCCACATAAATACCCTCTTTCTTATTATCCCAGTACTCATTCTGAAAGGGACGCTCGGTGGCTTCTTCCTAGGTGACCCGGTACTGGAGATCGGTCAGTTTCTGTTTAAGTTCCTCTTTTTCGGGTTTCATATAGCGGCCTTTATCCGTTTGTGACATGTTCATGGCTGATAGTGCCATTGTAGCAGATGAACCGGTGTTATGTTTTTGGGGCTTATGCAGTTCACCCCCCAGATTTTTTCCAGGTATTGATCACGACCGGAGCGATAACGGTAATATTTATAGCGTAAGGGATTTTTTTTGTAATAATCCTAGTGATAGTCTTCAGCTTTATAAAACGCTTCAAACGGTCTGACCTCGGTAACAATGGGTTTATCATAACGTCTGGACTGTTCGGCTAACTGTTTTTCCTGTTCAGTGGTATAGAAAACAGCGGAGCGATACTGAGGTCCTCGATCCACAAATGAACCACCGGCATCGGTCGGATCAATTAAAAACCACAGTTCATCCAGCTGCTCCTGATAGAAAACCTGCTCGGGATCATAAATTACCTCAACCGCTTCCAGATGTTCAGTTTTACCGGAAGAGACCTGTTTATAGGTCGGGTTTTTAATTTCCCCCCCGCTATAACCGGAAATAACCTCAATAACACCTTTGCGTTTTTCATAATTGGATTCGACACACCAGAAACAGCCGCCGGCAAAATAGGCTTTTTTATATGTATTGCTAACAGGTTCTGTCTCGTTGTTTGTCCCGGCTAAAACCGTCAGGGCCAGAGTGATACTGAGTCCGGCCAGGGCTGCCAGAAGGAGATGGGGTAGTTTGATAAATTTCATTATGGTATTCCTAATATTAAAAATGATAGTTATTGGACTTAGCCTTATAGTAATCGTTCAGCCCTGTAAAACCATCACACAAAGATCATATTTTTATATCAATTAAAATAAATTATTGATAGCTAAAGTTTAGAGCGACAGCTCACCCTTGAGAGTCCTGTTTCGCTCATACGTTCTTTAACAATTTGTTTATAACCGGCTGTTTTGAAATTGTTTTTATAACAAATCTTCAAATCGCCTTAAAATATCTGTATCCGGCGGGTGGAATTTTTGGGACTTACCATCCCACCAGTCCCTGACCCTAACCTGCGAAAAATACCTTATCAGTCCCATTCGTATTCTTCCGGCAGTAATGGGTGTATTCTTTCGCC
>JANELJ010000202.1 GCA_024511395.1 Gammaproteobacteria bacterium
AACGACAACTGCCCAACTATTCTGTTGATATTCAGTCTCTGTTTGAAGTAGCTCTAAAACAGGCTCAGAAACTGATTGAGCAGGAGCAGCACAGTAAGAACAAGCTTTACAGTTTACATGCTCCTGAAGTCGAGTGTATCAGTAAAGGCAAAGCTCATAAGCCTTATGAATTTGGAGTTAAAGCCAGTATTGCGGTAACTAACAAGGAAGGCTTTGTTATTGGCGCTCAAAGTTGTCCGGGCAATCCTTATGATGGACATACCTTGCTGCCACAACTGGAACAGATAAAACAGTTTAAAGCCGTACAACCGGAACAATGCTTTGTTGACCGGGGTTATCATGGACATGAGGTAAAAGATACGAAAGTTTTTATCTCAGGCCAGAAGCGAGGCGTTACCCGAAGTATTAAAAAGGCATTAAAACGGCGCAGTGCGATTGAGCCTGAAATTGGTCATATGAAAAACGATGGCCGTTTAGACCGCTGCTACCTCAAAGGCGCAGTCGGTGATGCCATTAATGTGGTTATGGTAGCCGCTGGACATAACTTAAGAAAGATCCTCAATAAGCTCCGGCTTTTGTGGCTCAAAATTATTTCCGGTTTGATGGGGTCTTTTATCAAACCGGGGCAATCAGCTGCTTTAAACCTAGCTTGAAGTCAGGCTTAAAACGGTATTATTCAGGTTGAACTAAATATGATTACTGCAAGGGTTGCAGCATGTGTGATGCAGAATGCCCCTGCGGGGCAATTAATATGATCCCGGAAGACATATAATATTGAGTATGTTTTCTTTGAAGTTAAGTATTTCGAAAATGTTCAGGATGCGTTAAACTTAGTTAATTCATAATAATAAAATATAGATTTTCTTAAAACAGGCGAATTTATCGCCTGTTTTGCTTTATCCGGCAGCATAAAACAATTAAAAAAACATTTTCATAAAGGAGAAAACTGGAAAATGGCACAAGAAAAAGTAGTGGATGCTGCAGCCACAGCCGAACCGGTTGATGTAGTTAAAGGAGTTACCAGTTTAATGGATCCGGATAATACCAGTCAGTTGCTACAGGCTGGTATGGATCTACTGATGCAGTATGGCCCCAAACTGCTGGCCGCCATTGTCATATTTTATGTCGGTAAACTGCTTTCCAAATGGCTGAAACGTCTGGTAACCCGAATGATGACCAGGGCCAGTGTTCGTTAAACTGAGAATGGATGAAGCTGGAATCGGTATTCCTTATCCCCAGCGTGATGTTCATTTATATGAACACAAGGCTGCCTGAAACCCTTTACTTTAATAAAGTTGAAACGGGTGTCCGTCTTTCTGGATGGGTATCTGTTTCACTCATTCCTTTATCGACCTTTGTAACAGTCTTGCTGTTATCTTTTTTCTTATCAGTTCCAGCCTCCCATGCTGAAACGAAAAACACAGCCACATTTCTACATAAAATCCATCCCTATCTGAAAAACGGTTCTGTCCTGGTTGTTGATCAAAATGGAAATGAGTTATTTGCCTATAATTCTGATCGAAAAATGGTGCCAGCTTCTATTCTTAAAATTGCTACGGCCGATGCGGTTCTAAGTGAAATGGGTGAAGATTATCGAATTCCAACACAATTCTACCTGACGGCTGATAACTATCTGGCGGTAAAAGGTTATGGTGATCCGTCTCTGGTATCTGAATCCTTAACAGATATAGCCCTGCAATTAAAACCGATCCTAAAAAAGCTCAACAATACTGAGCTTAAGGGGATTGTAATGGACAGCAGTTTTTTTAAAGCTCGGCAGCAAATTAACGGGCAGTCCAATAGTAATAATCCTTATGATGCATCCATTGGTGCGCTGGTGGTCAATTATAATACTATTTATGTCCATAAATCCCGGCAGGACAAACTAAGCAGTGCCGAGCCGCAGACACCTTTAACGCCAACTGTCAGAAAACTGTCCAGAACAATTCCCTATGGAAAACAAAGAATTAATCTGGGTAATAATGAAGAACAGAATCTGGTTTATTTTGCAGAGTTACTCTTTTACAAGCTATCTGAACAGGGGATAGCTGTATCTACTCCCTTATCCATTATGCATAAAGCTATCCCGGAGGACAGCATAAAACTTTATACGCATTATTCCAGACCATTATATGAAATAGTTCAACAGTTATTGTATTACTCCAATAATTTAACTGCGAATCAATTACTGTTAATTCTCGGGGCCAGACAATATGTAATGCCTTCTGACCTGCCAAAAGCTCAGAAGGCATTACGCAATTTTTTATCCCGAACCATTGGATTGAATGGCTTTTCCCTGAATGAAGGATCTGGTTTATCCAGACAGAACCGTTTTACAGCCAGACAGTTTATAAAAATACTTCAGCATTTTGAGCCTTATCATTATCTGTTAAGAGCCTATGATGAAAAATTCCTGGCTAAGACCGGAACTTTAAATGGCGTAGCGACCTTTGCCGGCTATATGATATCCCCTCAAAATAAGACTATTCCTTTTGTTATTATGCTGAAACAGCCAAAACGTAGTCATTACCGTTATAAAATTGCTGAAATGCTTTATGAACATCTTTTCTAAAAAATTACATTATTGAACGATGTTTAATTATATGCTATTGTTTAACTGAATAACGATAATCTTTCTCACTAATAAACTAGGTTTAAAAATGAAATTCAGCAGCTTAATGCGCAGTCAATTTTTTGCCCCCTTATTCTGGACCCAGTTTTTCGGGGCTTTTAACGATAATGTTTTTAAAAATGCCTTAATTATTTTAATCACATTTAAAGCCGCCCAATATACTGAAATGTCATCGGAATTGTTAATACCACTGAGTGCCGGTATTTTTATTCTGCCTTTTTTTTTGTTTTCAGCACTGGCAGGGCAACTGGCGGACAAGTATGAAAAATCCTGTTTAATCCGCATGGTAAAAATATTGGAATTAGCCATTATGGTGCTGGCAGCTCTGGGATTTTATCTGCAAAGTATTTATTTTTTAATCACCGTACTGTTTTTTATGGGATGTCAGTCCACCTTATTTGGCCCGGTTAAATACAGTATTTTACCTCAGCATCTGAATGAAGAAGGTTTGTTAAAAGGTAATGCTATTATTGAGATGGGTACTTTTCTGGCTATTCTAACAGGTACTCTGGTAGGCGGTATTGTGATTATGTTTGAAGGAGAAGGGGAGCTGTATATCTGTATCCTGGTGATCACTATTGCCCTGGTCGGCTGGCTCAGCAGCCGGAAAATTCCGCTGGCCGAATCAGCTAATAAGGAGTTAAAGTTAAACTTTAATATCTTTACAGAAACCTTTAATATTATTGTCGCTTCAATGCACAAGTGCCTGATATATGGTGCAATTCTGGCCATTTCCTGGTTCTGGTTTATCGGGGCAACCATACTGGCAATTTTACCGGGCTATACCCGTGAGATACTGCATGGTAATGAACAGGTTGTAACTCTGTTATTGACCCTCTTTTCAGTGGGTATTGGTGTGGGTTCCATAATCGCTGGTAAGTCTAAGGATCTGCATACCAGTATTAAATGGATAGTCATTGGAACAGTTGGTATCAGTATTTTTGTCCTGGCGGTTTATCTATCCAGTGCGCTTCTGGTAGAAGCAGACTCAGGGCTTAATCATCAGGAGTTACAGGGCTGGTTATCTATGTTTGCCGGTTTTACTCAAATACAGATCCTGGTCTCTATCCTTATGCTGGGTATTTCAGGTGGTTTTTATATTGTCCCTTTATACGTTATTTTACAGGAATGCAGTGACTTGGAAAATCGTTCCCGAACCATTGCGTCCAATAATATTGTAAATGCCCTGTTTATGGTGATATCCGCAGTGATAACCATGGTTTTACTGAATATGGGGATGAGTCTGTACAGTCTGTTTGCAGTACTGGGATGTCTTAATGTTTTTATTTGCATCGGACTCTATTGGCGTTTTGCGCCCAGTTTTAAACAAATATAAAATTTTATACAGTACATATATATTCTCTCATAAAATATAGTCAGTAATATTATAAATATAATTCAGTGACCTTTTTAGCTATAATATTAATTTAATACTTAGTCTGCCCTGAATAAAACATAGTGCGTTGATTTATAAAGAAATATTGGCGATTTGTGGGTGTTAAATTTGCAGGTTTTTGGTAAAATAAGCCTTATTACCTTGCAAATTTCCAGACCAAAATGAAGCCAAAGAAACAGCCAAAAATACCTCAGGAAGACCTGTTCAGGATGCGCCTTGAAAACATGCTGGACATAAACCATGAGTTGATTAAGTTATCAAAACACATAGACCGGGAAAGTCCTGATAAAGAATGGGGCGCTCTGTTTGTATCCACTAAAGGTGTTCCTGCCATTCGTACCCGTTTGATTGCAGGATTGCATTACCTGAAACACCTGCATGATTTATCAGATGAACAGGTAGTA
>JANELJ010000032.1 GCA_024511395.1 Gammaproteobacteria bacterium
AACAGACGGCGCCCAGTTCACTGGCATCGGATATGGCTTTCAGGCCGTTAACGGCAAACTGCAGGGCATCATCCCAGCTGGCTTCCTGCCATTGACCATTCTGCTTAATCATAGGTCTGGTCAGGCGATCCGCACTGTTAATACCTTCAAAGCTGTAGCGGTCACGATCCGAAATCCAGGTATCATTGATCTCATTATTTTCCCGGGCAATGACCCGCTTAATCACACCATTTTTGGTCTGGACATTAATATTAGAGCCAATGCAGTCATGGGCTACTACGAAATCATTGCTGGCCAGTTCCCAGACCCGGTAGGTGAAACGAGAAACCTTGGAGGTGAGTGCGCCCACCGGACATAAATCAATAATATTACCGGACAGTTCCGAGTCGATACTTTTTTTTATATAAGTGCCGATTTCCATCCAGTCGCCACGACCGGTAGCACCCATTTCACGCATACCGGCAATTTCCTGTCCAAAACGGACACAGCGGGTACAGTGAATACAACGGGTCAGTTCGGTAGCAATCAGCGGGCCGATATTTTTATCTCTAACTACCCGCTTTACTTCATGGTAATCGGATTTGTCTTTACCATACCCTACCGAAAATTCCTGTAAATCACACTCACCACCCTGATCACAAATAGGACAATCCAGCGGATGGTTAATTAACAGAAATTCCATAACGGCCTGTTGAGCCGCCAAAGCTTTGGTGGATTTGGTATTCACCACCATGCCATCAGTAATCGGTGTGGCGCAGGCAGGAACAGGCTTGGGTGCTTTTTCCACTTCCACCAGACACATACGGCAGTTAGCGGCAATAGACAGGTTTTTATGATAACAAAAACGAGGTATGGCTATATCTGCATTATCAGCTGCTTCTATCAGCATCTGACCCTGCTCGGCCTGAACCTGTTTTCCGTTAATTGTAATTGTTACCATATTTAAGTACTCGTTAATCTTATCTTGTTAAGTCAGCCGCTAATACTATTGTTAGCCGCTAAAGTTAATAATTACTTACTGCCTGGTCCGACCATGCATTTTTTATGGTCAATATGATATTGAAACTCATCACGATAATGCTTGAGGAAACCTTTTACCGGCATCGATGCAGCTTCACCCAAAGCACAGATGGTACGGCCCATAATGTCACCGACCACTTTATCCAGCAGGTCCAGATCTTCCTGCCTGCCCTGCCCATGCTCTATACGATGCATCACGCGGGACAGCCAGCCGGTACCTTCACGGCAGGGCGTACACTGACCGCAGGATTCTTCGTGGTAGAAATGAGATAAACGGGCCAGAGCATTAACCATGCACATCTGATCATCCAGAATAATTACCGCACCGGAACCCAGCATGGAACCGGCTTTGGAAATGCCGTCATAATCCATGGTGACATCCATCATTTGCTCACCGGGAATAACCGGAGATGAACTACCACCCGGGATAACGGCTTTTAATTTGTAGCCGTCTTTCATACCGCCACACATTTCCAATAATTCTGAAAACGGGGTACCCATATTGATTTCATAGTTACCGGGCCGCTTCACATTACCGGATACTGAAAATATTTTAGTGCCACCGTTATTCTGCTTGCCCATATCCATGAACCACTGACCGCCTTTTTCCACAATGACCGGAATGGAGGCTAAAGTTTCTGTGTTATTAATAGTGGTGGGTTTACCGTATAAACCGAAACTGGCAGGAAACGGCGGTTTAAAACGCGGCTGACCTTTTTTACCTTCAATGGATTCCAGTAATGCGGTTTCTTCACCGCAGATATAGGCACCGCCGCCCAGATGTGCCTGTAGATCAAAATTAAAATCGCTGCCGAATATATTTTTGCCCAGATAACCGGCTTCACGTGCTTCATTTAAGGCATTATCAAAACGGCTGAAAGGTTCCCAGAATTCACCACGTATGTAGTTGTAGCCCATATCAGCGCCAATACAATAGCCGGCAATGGCCATACCTTCAATTAACTGGTGTGGGTTATAACGCAATATATCCCGGTCTTTACAGGTACCCGGTTCACCTTCATCTGAATTACAGACGATGTATTTCTGACCCAGTGCCTGACGGGGCATAAAGCTCCATTTCAGACCTGTCGGGAAACCCGCACCACCACGGCCTCTTAAGGCGGAAGTTTTTACTTCTTCAATAATATCTTCAGCCGGGATCTTCTCGGTCAGAATCTTTTTCAGGGATTCATAGCCACCCACACTGAGATAGGACTCCAGTGTCCAGGGTTTATCAAGATGTAATGTTCTAAAACAAACTTCGTTTGCCATTTAATACTCCGCTTGGTATTGCTACTCAAGCAATCTGCCATTTACAATTTATTTTGTGTTTTTTGCTGCTGCTGTTATTTCAAGCCCGCCAGTATTTCGTCTATTTTTTTCGGGGTCAGGTTTTCATAATAGTGCTCACCAATCTGGAACATTGGCGCACCGGAACAGGCCCCCAGACATTCTACTTCTTTAAGGGTAAACTGATTATCTTCCGTAGTTTCACCCAGTTTTATATTTAATTTATCTTCCAGATATTCAACAATTTTTCCGGAACCGCAGCTCATACAGGAAATATTGGTGCAGACACAGATCTTATGTTTACCAACTGGCTTGTGTTCATACATGGAATAAAAGGTAGCTACTTCATAGACATGAATTTTATCCATATCCAGATAGTCTGCTACCGCATCCATTAATTCCAGGGTTAACCAGCCGCCGTTCTGCTCCTGAACAATACGCAGGGCCGCCATAACAGCTGACTGTTTCTGATCTTCCGGATACTTGGTCAACCAGTGATCGATATCCTGCTTCGATTCGGCATTAATTAAATCGCTCGGAGCCTGAGTTGTTTGAGACATTATCGGTCAATCTCCCCAAATACAATATCCAGTGTACCAATTACAGTGACCACGTCTGCCAGCATATGCCCCTTAACCAGGAAGTCCATAGCTGAAAGGTGTGCAAAACCCGGAGCTCTGATTTTTAAACGATACGGTTTATTAGCGCCATCAGACACAATATAAGTACCAAATTCACCCTTAGGGTGTTCTACAGCACAATAAGCTTCCCCTTCGGGAACCATATAACCTTCAGTAAAGTGCTTGAAGTGATGGATTAAACCTTCCATATCCTGTTTCATATCTATGCGTTCGGGCATGGTCAGTTTATGATCTTCATTCATAACCGGACCGGGATTGTTCTGTAACCAGTCAATACACTGGCTGATAATACGATTGGACTGGCGCATTTCTTCCACCCTGACTACATAACGGTCATAGCAGTCGCCATTGGTGCCGACAGGAATATCAAAATCCAGTTTGTCGTACACTTCATAAGGTTCCATTTTGCGTAAATCCCAAGCTACACCGGATGCCCGCAACATGGGGCCGGTCATGCTCAGATCTTTAGCCTGTTCTTCTGTTAAACAACCGATATCAACGGTTCTCTGTTTCCAGATACGGTTATTGGTTAACAGGATTTCATACTCATCCACATAAGCTTCAAAGCGTTCGGTAAAATCTTTTAGAAAATCCAGTAAGGAGCCCTGACGATTTTTGTTCATTTCGTCCACTTCTTTCTGGTTATGCCATTGAGAAGCTTCATACTGCGGCATACTGTCAGGCAGATCCCGATAGACACCGCCGGGACGATAGTAAGAGGCATGCATACGGGCACCGGATACGGCCTCATAAGTATCCATTAAATCTTCCCTTTCCCGGAAACAGTACAGGAACATGGTCATAGCACCCACATCCAGGGCATGGGTTCCCAGCCACATCAGGTGATTCAGAATACGGGTAATTTCATCAAACATCACGCGGATATACTGAGCACGTTCCGGCACTTCGATATCCAGCAGTTTTTCAATAGTCATGCAATAGGCGTGTTCATTACACATCATGGATACGTAGTCGAGACGATCCATATAACCTACACTCTGATTATAAATGCGGCTTTCCGCCAGTTTTTCAGTGCCGCGATGCAGCAGACCGACATGAGGATCAGCTCTTTGAATGACTTCCCCGTCCAGTTCCAGCACCAGACGTAATACCCCGTGTGCAGCAGGGTGCTGAGGGCCAAAGTTAAGGGTATAGTTCTGAATTTCTGACATTAGGCTTTATCCCCGCTTTCATTGGCTGCGGTATTTTTGGCATCGGCGGCTTCCTGGGCCATGGCCGCCAGTTCCCGTTCTGCATAACGGTTGTCATGCCTGATCACTCTTGGAATATTAACCCGTTCTTCGATACTTACAGGTTCATAGATAACCCGTTGTTTATTAGCGTCATAACGCATTTCAACCTGCCCGACTAATGGGAAGTCCTTACGTAAGGGATGACCAATAAAACCGTAATCGGTCAGAATACGACGCAAATCCGGGTGGCCGGTATAAAGAATACCAAACAGGTCAAAAGCTTCACGTTCAAACCAGTTGGCGCCATTCCATAGACCCACTACGGAATCTACCACCGGGAAGTCACTGTCCAGCCAGGTACGAATGCGAATACGATGATTATTTGTTACGGATAATAAATGGTAAACCGAGGCATAGCGGGTCTGACAGGCCATTGAACCTTCATAGCTACTATAATCCACTCCGCAGATATCAATAACCGTATCAAAGGCCAGTTCCGGATCGGCTTTTAAAGTTTCACAAACGGCAATGAGATTCTCTTTGCTGACTTCAATGGTGAGTTCACCATGAGCAACTGTAGCTGAAACACTCTCAATAGAGGCCAGTTTGGCAGTTACTTTTTCAGACAGTTCAGAATAATATTGAGACATTCAGTATTTCTCTACTTAACTTATATTAGCTATTGACGTATTGGGTATTAACGTATGTTTTATTTCTGCCTAACGGGCAATGGTATTGGTACGTTTAATCTTGTTCTGCAGCTGGATAATACCGTACAGCAGAGCTTCTGCTGTGGGCGGACAACCCGGCACATAAATATCCACAGGGACAACCCGGTCACAGCCTCGTACCACGGAATAGGAATAGTGGTAATAACCACCACCATTGGCACAGGAGCCCATGGAAATCACCCAGCGGGGTTCAGCCATCTGGTCATACACCTTACGCAGGGCAGGCGCCATTTTATTCACCAGAGTACCGGCTACAATCATCACATCCGATTGCCGGGGACTGGGGCGAAACACAATACCAAAACGGTCCAGGTCATAACGGGAAGCACCAGCCTGCATCATTTCTACCGCGCAACAGGCCAGCCCAAAGGTCATTGGCCACATGGAGCCGGTTCTGGCCCAGTTAATCATTTTATCCGCAGTGGTGGTGATCAGGCCTTCTTCAAGTATTCCTTCTATTCCCATTCAAGCGCACCTTTTTTCCATTCGTAAATAAAACCGACCACTAATAAACCCAGGAAAATAGCCATAGCGACCAGTCCAAAGGTACCGATGCTGTCCAGCACCACAGCCCAGGGAAACAGGAATGCAATTTCCAGATCAAAGATAATAAACAGGATGGCAACCAAGTAGTAACGAACGTCAAACTTCATTCGGGAATCTTCAAATGCCTCGAAGCCGCATTCGTAAGGGGAATTTTTTTCTCGATCAGGTCTGTGTGGAGACAGGATCAGACCTGCTGCTGTCATACCGATTCCAACCAGAAGACCCACTCCCATAAAAATCAGTACGGGAAGGTAGTTTTCAAGCATATTAGCGCTCCTTACATAATCTGGCCGCAATTTAATTTAGCCAGACACTAATATTGTTTATGAATTATTACGTCATTTAAGTGCAAGCTTAAGGACTGTTTCAATAACTGGCACTTAGTTTTTTTATATCTATTTGAAACGTATTGGTTTTTGACTCTTTGTTTGCAACTTACAGGTAACTTGTCTGTAACACGTCTGGTACTTTTAAAAACGATACCGCAAATCTTGAATGAGTAACACTTTAAACCAAATCTAAACGTATTAAAAGCCTTTTTAACCGGCTTTTACGCTTTTTATATGCCGCATATCAGGAAGGTTTGACGGGAGCTATAGAAGTATTTGCTAACTTATTGATAGATATCAATAGGAACGAAATACTGATCCCATAAACCCCTCCCATTGTACTAAAACAAAGTGCAGTTAAATAAAGTGTACTAAAATCAAGTTCTGTATAAGCTCGGCCTGAAACAGAAAATTCAGGGATTAAACCTGAATTAATCAGTTTAGGCTAAAAGTTCGCATTCAGGTTTATAACTACCTGAAATTTGGTGCCGATGGCCGGAATCGAACCGGCACGGCTTGCGCCACTACCCCCTCAAGATAGCGTGTCTACCAATTCCACCACATCGGCGAACTCAGTTTTTATTTTATCGGTTATTATTATCTTTTTATTGTGCAGGTACCGGTATAGCCGGCTTGTCTGTAGTTTCTGCCGGAGCACTTTCAGTAACAGGCATGGCAGGCTTGTCTTCAGCTTCAATTTGCTGCACTTGGTTGGATACTTCAACAGATTCAGCTTTCTGTTCTGAAATTTTGCCAGACAGGAACGATAAAAACAGGCTGGTAATAAAGAAAATCGTGGCCAGAATCGCTGTGGTTTTGGTCATAAAGTTACCAGAACCCTGGCTGCCAAATACTGTTGCAGAAGCACCACCGCCTCCGCCGCCAAAAGCAGCACCGGCATCGGCACCCTTACCCTGCTGGATAAGAATTAAACCGATAAGTGTAATAGCAACAATAATATGAATTGCCAGAATAACTGTTTGCATGTTTTTTCTCGTTACTTGTTTATTAAAACTTACTATAAGACTCTAATTATTGACCTGCTGCACAAACCGCCAGGAAGTCATCGGCTTTCAAAGATGCGCCACCAATCAGACCACCATCAATGTCACCCTGACCCATTAATTCTTTGGCATTACCGGGGTTCATACTGCCGCCGTATAAAATCTGTACTTTTTCAGCAATATCAGCATTACATTTGGCCAAATGAGCGCGGATAAAAGCATGTACCGCCTGGGCCTGCTCAGGTGAAGCCGTTTTACCGGTACCGATGGCCCAGACAGGTTCATAAGCAATGACTGAACCTCCAAAAGCATTATCACCATGAGCGGCAAAGACCGCATCAATCTGGCGGGCACAGACTTCTTCAGTAATATCCTGTTCACGTTCTTCCAAGGTTTCACCAATACAGAAAATCGGGATCAGACCGGCATTTTTAACCACGCCGAACTTTTTAGCGACGATTTCGTCTGTTTCACCATACAAGGTACGACGTTCAGAGTGACCGACAATGGCATATTTACAGCCAAAGTCCTTAATCATTTCAACGGAAGTTTCACCGGTAAAAGCACCCTTAAGTTCAGTGCTGGCATCCTGTGAACCGACAGCCACATTAGTACCCTCGGTAACAGCGACAACATCGGCAATAAATATAAAGGGAGGACAGACCGCAATATCAACACCATTGATGGCTTTAGCACCGTCGACAACACCGTTGATTAATTCTTTAACGCTCGCACGCGAGCCGTTCATTTTCCAGTTACCAGCGACTAATGGGGTACGCATTGTTTATTTACCTTCCTTTTATATATATTTAGATTACCACCACTGGCTTTTATTATCAGGCCAGCGGCTTCTTATCCAGCGCGAAATGATACCTTTACTGCCCTGATAAATCAAATATTATAGGGATATATGGCGGTATTTCTGTGCTTTTTTAACCAGCTTTTTAGCCAAATACTGTTTTTACTACGTCCGCTAGCTCCTGAACCTCTTTAAGTACCTGCTGTTCATCGGAGCCTTCAATCATAACCCGTATCAGTGGTTCGGTACCGGAAGCTCTTAATAAGACCCGTCCTTTGTCAGCCAGACGCTGTTCGGTTTCTTCTACCGCCTTAACCACCTGTTCTGAACTAAACGGATCGACTTTTTCCTTAATACGCACGTTAATCATATGCTGGGGATATTTCTGCATACCCTGTTTGAGTTCATTAAGGCTCTTACCACTGCCTATCATGGCAGATAGAACCTGCAGTGTAGAAACAATACCATCCCCTGTTGTGGTACGATCCAGGCAGATAATATGACCGGAAGACTCACCGCCAATACTCCAGTCGTGTTTATGCAGTTCTTCCATAACATAACGGTCACCGACATCAGCACGAATAAAGCCCAGACCGGCTTCCTTCAATGCTATTTCCATGCCCAGGTTACTCATTAAGGTACCAACCACGCCAAAATCATCAACTTTCTGCTGTTTCTGTCGGGCTATGGCAATAATAAAGAGCAGTTCATCACCATCAACTATTTCACCCTGATGATCAATCATTAATACCCGGTCAGCATCTCCATCCAGAGCAATACCCAGATCAGCACGATGCTGTAATACTGCTTCTCTTAGAGTTTCCAGATAAGTTGAACCAACATCCTTATTAATATTCAGACCGTCAGGCTCATTACCAATAGCAAAAACCTCTGCCCCAAGTTCCTTAAACACCTTAGGGGCAATCTGATAAGCCGCACCATGAGCGGTATCAACTACAATACGCAGACCTTTTAATTCCATCAAAAACGGTGAAGTACCTTTACAATACTCAATATAACGACCGGATGCATCATCGATCCGTTTGGCCTTACCCAGATCGGCTGAATCAACATGCACCATTTCTTTTTCCAGCTCAACCTCAATTGCCTGCTCAACTTCATCAGACAGTTTGGTACCTTCAGCAGAAAAGAACTTGATGCCATTATCATAATAAGGGTTGTGAGACGCACTGATCACAATACCCAGCTGGGCATTCATGGTACGGGTCAGATAGGCAATACCGGGAGTCGGCATCGGACCGGTTAATAAACAGTCAATCCCGGCCGCAGACAGGCCCGCTTCCAGGGCTGATTCATACATATAACCGGAAATCCGGGTATCTTTACCAATAACTGCTTTACCCCTGCCCTGCTTGGCCAGCACCCGTCCAGCGGCCCAGCCCAGTTTCATTACAAAATCAGCCGTCATAGGACTCTGCCCTACCTTGCCGCGAATACCGTCAGTACCAAAATATTTTTTTTTCATTTATAGTGGAGATCTCGTATTAATCGGATTGATGACCTGTGTCTACCTGATTATTGCTGGACACAGGCTTAATTATTGTATCTTTTTAATAAACTGATTTTACAGGTTTATGTAATCTTGTTATACACCAGGTGCTGATTTTTTCCTATAGTAATTGCATATATCAATATTTCACTGTTTCTGGTTTCATATATTAGCCAGCATCCTGCAAACCTTTATTATATGTAACGACCTCAGGAGAATCCTAGAGCCCTTCCCCCCTGGTAAAGTGCCAGACTCGCCAGCCAAGCGGTACCAAGCCCCAGAACAAGACTCAGGAAGGTAATCCGCCAGCTTTGTGATTCAGCACGAATTGCTGCCACAGTAGCAACACAAGGCATATAGAGAAGCACAAAGAGCATAAAGCTCAGTCCTTGCAGCGGGGTAACCTGACTGGCAATCCGGGCACTCAGATCGGCTCCGCCATAAATCACTGCCAAGGCACCAATGACAATCTCCTTGGCAATGAAACCAAATAGCAGGGCAATAGTTTCATGCCAGTCGATTCCCAGAGGCGCAAACAGGGGATAGAAAAAGTCTTTCATCTCCTGCCAGCTACGCAGCAGTACACTGTGCAAGATCGGCAGACGGTAGGGCGGTATCTCCATAATAAAAGGCTCAGGTTGTCCGGTGATGCGAAACAGACGCAACAGCAGCCCTATAACAGTTACGACAACAAAACTCGTTAAATACAGGATCAGCAGCACCCAGGGAGCCATAGCGGAGGTAAACAGGATGCCGGTCATAAACACAAACACCTGAAGACGGGCACTGCACAGGGTGAAAGGGATTAGCAGCATCGTGACTATCCTGTTGTAACGACTGGAAAGAATACGGGTTCCCATTACTGCCAGAACATTACAGCCATACCCAAGCAGCAGGTTGATAAACGCCTTACCATCCAGCCCCAAGCGATGCATCAGGCGATCCATAAGAAAGGTGGCACGGGCCATGTAGCCACTATCCTCAATCAATGACATAAAAACAAAGAAAAACAGAATCAATGGAAAAAAAGAGACCACTACTCCCACTCCCTGCCATAGACCATCGAGTAGCAGACTCACCAGCCAGTTGGGCAGGTCAGTCATTGCCAGTATACTGTGTAACCCTGCTCCACCCGCATCGAAGCCGTATGCAAGCAATTCCTGGAGCGGCAGACCCAGCCAGAGGTGCAGCAGAACCCGATCCAGGGCTTCACTACGGGCATCTGGTCCCGGGGGGTGCTGATGAGTTGCCTCACATACCAAGCCCCGTGCAGCATTAAAACGACAGCGAGCACAGGCAACCGGCACCGATGTCTGGAGCGATGCCTCTATCTTCTGACGCCACCGGTCTGCCTGTTGTTTCAGAGGTTCTGTTGGGACCTCTGCAGGAACTTCAAGCAGGCGAAAAGCCAGAAAGTCAGGACGTAGACGCTGCCCTTCCTCTATAGCCTCCAGGCGTCAAACCAGGTCTTTTACAGCCTCTTCCAGAACCGGCGGACAGGAAACATGTGGAAAATGCGCTGTCTCAGGATAGCGCATCATTTGGTACAGGGCTTCCTGCAGTTCCGGGATACCTTCACCTGAGCGAGCCGAAGTCCCCACCATTGGAACGCCAAGGTGTTGCGAAAGAATATCCAGATCCAGTTCAAGACCCCGAGCCTTTGCCTCATCCATCATATTGACCGCTACCAGCATAGGCAGGCCACTCATGGCAATCTGCAAGATAATTCCCAGTCCACGGTAGAGATTCTGTGCATTGAGAATATTAAGCACTAGGTCGGGAGGGTCATCCATAAAGTAATACCGCACCACCCTCTCCTCCTCTGTCACTGGAGATAGAGCATAGGCACCGGGCAGATCCACCAGTTCCACTTGGTACTCACCCAGGCTAAACTGAGCGCTTTTTCGCTCCACTGAAACCCCGGGCCAGTTGCCGGTGCTCTAATTCTCCCCTGTAAGACGATTAAACAGAGTAGTCTTACCGGTATTAGGAATAGCACTGAGGGCTACGGTCACACAAAACTTAGCCATCAGCACGCTCTACCAGAATCTTAACGGCCTCACCATGACCCAGTATCAGAGACTCTCCGTTCTTCTCCATCTCTACCCGAAGTGGCCACTGGCCGGGATGCAATACCTGCAGAATACTCCCAGGTTCTATCCCATGACGATCAACTCGATCACGAAAGGTGTGCCCCTTGGCAAGGGAAAGCACACGATAGAGTTCTGGTCCCCAGCGCTCTACCTGAGAAAGGGGCAGCACCTGGTACTGGCAAGCCAGAGCATCAAGCTCATCCCGGCGTAGGGCCAGCAGTTCCCCCTGTTCGACTGCCACTTCCAGAGTATCTCCAAGAGGCGCAAGACGTACTATCCGAAGCCGTGTGCCAGGTAAAACTCCCATCTGTGCTAGATGCTGTGCTACCTGGGGATCATTTCCCAGATCAGTGATCAGGCACTCGCTACCCGGCATAGGCTGATAATCATGACTGCGGTTCAACATCTTATATTAACCTGAGATCTGGATAAGAACCCAGTCATTTACCTAAATACAGAGAGTTTTCATATCACTCTCATCTATTCTGATTGTCGGTTTGTCTTTTTTATGACAATAGGCAATCAGAGAACC
>JANELJ010000407.1 GCA_024511395.1 Gammaproteobacteria bacterium
AAATTGCCAGAAAGGCAATTTCCGGATGGACACTAACTAGGTACCCGGCGAATCGTAGCACCTAATTGTAATAATTTTTCTTCAATACATTCATAACCACGGTCAATATGGTAAATACGTTCCACTATGGTGTCGCCTTCAGCAATTAAACCGGCCAGTACCAAGCTCGCTGAGGCTCTTAAATCCGTTGCCATCACGGGTGCTGCGTAAAGTTTGTCTACGCCTTTAATGATCACGGTATTACCCTGCAGCTTGATGTCTGCACCCATGCGCTGTAATTCCTGAATATGCATAAAGCGGTTTTCAAACACGGTTTCAACAATGGTTCCCGAGCTGTCTGCAATGGCATTAAGTACACAGAACTGAGCCTGCATATCCGTTGGAAAGGCCGGATAGGGTGCGGTGCGTAAATCAATGGATTTTGGACACTGACCTTTCATATCCAGGCTGATCCAGTCTTCCCCGGTGGTCACTTCGGCTCCGGCTTCCGTTAATTTTTCCAGCACGGCATCAAGATAATCCGGACAGGTGTCTTTTAATTTAACCTTGCCGCCGGTTAATGCGGCAGCTACCAGATAGGTTCCGGTTTCAATTCGATCGGGCATCACATTATGTTTGGTACCGGATAGTTTATCGACCCCTTCTATGGTGATTTTATCAGTACCAACACCACTGATTTTTGCACCCATAGAATTTAAAAAGTTTGCCAGATCAATGACTTCCGGTTCACGTGCGGCATTTTCCAGAATGGTAGTGCCTTTAGCCAGAGTGGCTGCCATCAGCAGGTTTTCAGTACCGGTGACCGTCACCAGATCCATCACGATTTTAGCCCCTTTCAGACGCTCTGCTCTGGCACGGATATAGCCGTTTTCAACCTTAATATCCGCGCCCATGGCTTTAAGGCCTTTAATATGCTGATCCACCGGACGGGAACCAATAGCACAACCACCGGGCAGAGAAACTTCTGCTTCCCCATAATGAGCCACCAGAGGCCCCAGCACCAGAATTGAGGCACGCATGGTTTTTACTAGTTCATAGGGTGCGACATACTTGGATATGGTACGGGTGTCCACTTCTACGTCGAGATGTTCAGTCACTGTAATGGAAACGCCCATTCGTCCCAGCAATTCTAGGGTCGTGGTAATATCATGCAGGTGAGGAATATTACCAATAACAGTCGCATCATTGGCCAGCAGACAGCCCATAATAATGGGCAGTGCTGCATTTTTTGCTCCGGAAATTCGTATTTCCCCGTCCAGTCGCTGACCACCGGTTATAAATAGTTTATCCATTCAGTAATACTATCTCTTTAAAAATCATTCTGGATTTTTTGTATTTAATAAAACAGCCTATTTTACTCTTTATTAGCTCAGGAACCAATACACTAAGAGATTTAACCTAAATAGTTCAACCTGAATAATACCGTTTTAAGCCTGACATCAAGCCAGGTTTAAAGCAGCTGATTGCCCCGGTTTGATAAAAGACCCCATCAAACCGGAAATAATTTTGAGCCACA
>JANELJ010000203.1 GCA_024511395.1 Gammaproteobacteria bacterium
GTCTATTACTGTCAACAGATATGCAGTTAAGTGGTCTGGATATTAGTGTCGCTTATGAAAAGCACTGGTCGATTGAGCCCTTGTTCAATCAGTTAAAAAATGACTGGGGCATGAAACAGACCTGGCAGAAAACCCGGAAGGTGTTACATCGATGGGTACACATTATTGCTCTGGGGTATATTATACCTCAATTGCGGGCTATTAAATGTCCGGACCCGGTATTGCGCTTAATTGATAATACGCCCTGGCGAAAGAATACACCCATTACTGCCGGAAGAATACGAATGGGATTGATAAGGTATTTTTCGCAGGTTAGGGTCAGGGACTGGTGGGATGGTAAGTCCCCAAAATTCCAGCCGCCGGATACGGATATTTTAAGGCGATTTGAAGATTTGTTATAAAAACAATTTCAAAACAGCTGGTTATAAACAAATTGTTAAAGAACGTATGAGCGAAACAGGACTCTCAAGGGTGAGCTGTCGCTCTAAACTTTAGATACCTGTATTCAATAATTTGACCTTACTATGTATTATAGGTTCATTACAGGCCGGAATGTTTTAAATAAAATTAAAAATACCAATTTAACCAGTTAAAAATTTACTTCGTGATTAAAAAAGAGAGACCGTAAAATGCCATTAGAAATAGAAAGAAAATTTCTGGTTTCAGGCGATGCCTATAAACAGGATGCAGTAAAGCAGGTTCATATTGTCCAAGGATATTTGTCAACAGTGCCAGAGCGTACAGTTAGAGTACGAATTAAAGATGATACCGCTTATCTGACCATAAAAGGCAAAGCCAATGCATCGGGTGCCACCCGCTACGAATGGGAAAAAGAGATACCGGTTGCAGATGCTCAGGATTTGCTAAAGCTTTGTGAAAACGGATTTATTGATAAAACCCGTTTTCTTGTTAAGTCCGGTAAACATACTTTTGAAGTGGATGAGTTTTATGGTGACAATGAGGGGCTGGTGGTTGCCGAAGTGGAACTTGATTCAGAAGATGAGACATTTACCAAACCATCGTGGCTGGCAGAAGAAGTGACAGGGCAGAGCAAATATTATAATGCGATGTTAATGGTTTGCCCATATAAAAATTGGTAATATATAAACTAAGACGGAAATTAATTGTCTTAATCTGGACAGTCTTTCAACCATTTGTAATGACACTATACAATTTATCCCCAGGTTTTAAAAAATAACTATGCCCCCTTTATTCTTTTTTTTACTGCTGTTTATCGGCATCCCCCTGGTAGAAATCTATCTGCTGATAGAAGTCGGGGGAATTATCGGTGCTTTCCCGACCGTGCTTATGGTGGTGTTTACTGCAGTACTAGGCGTAACCCTGATTCGGATACAGGGCTTTTCCACTCTGCAGAAAGCCCAGATGAATATGAACCATGGCCAGCTTCCAGCCATAGAAATGCTTGAAGGCGTCATGCTGTTCTTTGCTGCCATCTGCCTGCTCATGCCCGGCTTCTTTACAGACACCATCGGCTTCTTATTACTGATCCCCCCCCTGAGACGCTGGCTGGCAAAACAGATAATCGCCAGCTCCTTATTAAGAGCACAGGATGATTACTTTGAAGGAGAGTACGAAGATCTGATTCCCGAACAGCAACATGAGAGAAATCAGGCAAAAATCCAGCAGGTAAGAATTATTGAAGGCAAGGCGGAAGATAAAGAATAAGGGGCATGTTGGTAGCACAAACCTGCTCTTCTCCCCACTCCACACCAAATATATTTTATTACACTATCCTGAACGTTTAAACTCGAGCCTCAGGAAGGCAATGGCTTATTCCAAAGTTTCGACAGCATGGACGCTGTCGAAAAGCCTCCATGGATGGATTTACGGCGTCTTTGGAATAGGCCATTGCCTTCCTGAGGCGGAACTTACAATATAAAAAGAGAAATTTCATAAATTTTTGCAACTTTTTTTTAAAAAAATACTTGAAATAAAATACCCCGTCCCAAATTACAGGACATAAGATTAGATTCCGGATTTCTTTTAAGAGTATTCGGTTTTTTTTACAATGATATTTAGCACTCCGCCATGGAGAGTGCTAAAAATTCTTAAGGAGAAATAGCAAAGTGAATATTCGCCCACTTGGTGATCGCGTAGTAGTGCGACGTCTAGAAGAAGAAACAAAAACCGCTGGTGGTATCTACATCCCGGATTCAGCCGCAGAAAAACCTTCCGAAGGTGAAGTCGTTGCCGTTGGTAATGGCCGTACAGCCACAAATGGTGACCAGATTGCCATGGAAGTTAAAGCCGGTGACAAGGTTATTTTCGGTAAATATTCCGGTAACGAAGTTAAAGTCGGTGATGAAACTTTACTGATTATGCGTGAAGAAGACATTCTAGCTGTTGTTGAATAAACAGGCACTGCAGAAATCTTTTCACCAGAAAACTAATTTTTAACTTTAATCTTAATTATATAGCTAAGTTAAAACACAAAAGAATTATTGAGGTATAAAACATGCCAGCTAAAGACGTAAAATTTGGTGATGACGCGCGTCATCTTATGGTTGCCGGTGTCAATACACTGGCCAATGCAGTAAAAGTAACATTAGGCCCGAAAGGCCGTAATGTCGTTTTGGATAAAGCCTTTGGTGCGCCCACCATTACTAAAGATGGTGTCTCCGTAGCCAAGGAAATTGAACTGGAAAACAAGTTTGAAAACATGGGTGCCCAGATGGTTAAGGAAGTCTCTTCCCAGACATCTGATGTTGCCGGTGACGGTACCACTACGGCTACCGTACTGGCTCAGTCTATCCTGAACGAAGGTTTAAAAGCGGTTGCCGCCGGTATGAATCCCATGGATCTGAAACGCGGTATTGATAAAGCCGTAGATGCAGCCGTTGCCGAAATTGAAGGCATGGCCAAGCCCTGTGAAGACTCTGAAGCCATTGCTCAGGTCGGTTCCATTTCTGCCAACTCCGATGAAAGTATTGGTAAAATCATTGCCGATGCAATGGAAAAAGTTGGTAAGGAAGGCGTTATTACCGTTGAAGAAGGTTCTGCTCTGCATAACGAACTAGATGTAGTAGAAGGTATGCAGTTTGACCGCGGTTACCTGTCACCTTACTTTGTTAACAACCAGGACAGCATGACAGCGGATCTGGAATCACCTTATATCCTGTTACACGACAAGAAAATCTCCAATATCCGTGACTTACTGCCCGTACTGGAAGCCGTAGCCAAGTCTGGTAAGCCATTATTTATAATTGCTGAAGACATTGAAGGCGAAGCTCTGGCGACTCTGGTGGTTAACAATATGCGCGGTGTGGTTAAAGTCACTGCGGTTAAAGCCCCTGGTTTCGGTGATCGCCGTAAAGCCATGCTGCAGGATATTGCTATCCTGACTGGCGCGACTGTAATCTCTGAAGAAGTCGGCCTGAGCCTGGAAGGGGTTACTCTGGATGACCTGGGTACCGCCAAGCGCGTACAGGTTGGTAAGGAAAACACCACCATTATTGATGGTGCCGGTGATCAGGCAGACATTTCTGCCCGTGTTGAGCAAATCCGCCGTCAACTGGAAGAAACTACTTCCGAGTATGACAAGGAAAAACTTCAGGAACGTGTGGCTAAATTAGCCGGCGGTGTTGCGGTCATTAAAGTAGGCGCAGCCACTGAAGTTGAAATGAAAGAGAAGAAAGCCCGTGTTGAAGATGCTCTGCATGCAACCCGTGCCGCAGTTGAAGAAGGTGTGGTACCCGGTGGTGGCGTAGCGCTTATCCGTGCGCTGCAGAACATTGGTGAAGTTGAAACACCTAACCATGATCAGAGTGTCGGTGTTGATATTGCCAAACGCGCCATGGAAGAACCCATGCGTCAGATTGCATTAAATGCCGGTGATGAGTCATCTGTTGTGGTTAACAATGTTAAAAACGGCAAAGGCAACTATGGCTACAATGCAGCCACCGGTGTTTACGGTGACATGATTGAAATGGGCATTATGGACCCAGCCAAAGTGACCCGTTCTGCACTGCAGCACGCAGCCTCAGTCTCCGGTCTGATGCTGACGACTGAAGCCATGGTTAGTGAAATCCCTCAGGAAGCTGCACCCGCAGCACCTGATATGGGTGGCATGGGAGGAATGGGCGGCATGATGTAATCATCCCCCCATTTTAAACTAAGCCAAACAAAAAAGAGGACTTTATGTCCTCTTTTTTGTTTCTGTCTTATGATAAATAGTCTGCCCTGAATAAAACATAGTGCATTGATTTATAAAGAAATATTTCTTGATTATGGGTGTTAAATTTGCAGGTTTTTGGTAAAATAAGCCTTATTACCTTGCAAATTTCCAGACCAGAATGAAGCCAGAGAAACAGCCAAAAATACCTCAGGAAGACCTGTTCAGG
>JANELJ010000033.1 GCA_024511395.1 Gammaproteobacteria bacterium
AAGGTAATAAGGCTTATTTTACCAAAAACCTGCAAATTTAACACCCATAATCAAGCAATATTTCCTTATAAATCAATGTACTATGATTTATTCAGGTCAGACTAAATAACGGCCTTAAAACATAATACCCTCATCCTAACCTTCTCCCATAGGGAGAAGGAACTGGGAACAGCTTATCAATATTATTCAGGTTTAAAGTACTATACCAATTAAAGCTGCAGCTTCCACGATTTCCACACAGGTTCCAATAGTATCCCCTGTCATGCCGCCAAGCCTTTTAAGCATCATAGCTCTCAAACCGTAGAGTGCTGCAAACGCCAGCAGCAATGCCCAGAAACCAGTAACTATAAGACTAAGCAGCACGCTGATGCTTAACACACTCCACAGAGCTTTCTGATCCGGCATTTCTTCCAGAATGGCCGAGCCCAGACCGGATTCACGTACATATTCAGTCGACATAAACAGAGCCAGTATCACGGCCCGGGAAAACATGGGCAGCACCAGAATAAAGGCACTTTGTCCACTTTTAAATAAATAACTCAGCGCACTCCATTTCAATAGCAACACCAGCACCACCACAGCCACACCAATGGGACCGCAATAAGGATCTTTCATAATCTCCAGGGTACGACTGCGGCTGTGCTGTCCACCCACCCAGGCATCGGCGGTATCGGCCAGGCCGTCTAGGTGCAGACCTCCGGTAATTAAAACCCATAGAGTCAGCACAACCGCCGCCATAACATCCGCCGGGAAACCACTGGACAGAAACCATAACAGCTGCATTGTCAGCCAGAGTATACAACCAATCAGTAGTCCCACCAGCGGATAAAACAGCATGGACTGACCAATTTCCTGCTGGCTGACATCACCTTTTAAAGGCACCGGGATCCGTGTTAAAAAACTCAGGGCTATAAAAAAAGAACGCAGTGGATTATTCATACCGGCTGACCATGCTGTTTAAGCGTTGCTTTGGTTTCATCACCATTATAATAAACCTTAATTGCAGAACAACAGACATAAGGCACTTCTATATTATGTATGGCGGTTAGGGGCATTTCCAGAATATGAGCCAGAATCACTTTCTGCACTCCCCCGTGGATCACCAGCAGACTGTTCTGTATGGTCTCTTCCTGAATAATTTTCTGCCAGCACTCAATAACACGCTGATTAAAATCCTCCAGCATTTCACCTTCAGGCGGAGCATAACTTAGCGGATCAGACCAGAAATTATGCAATGCCTGAGCTTCTGTCTGCTGGATCTCATCAATGGCCCGGCCATCCCATTGGCCAAAATCCAGCTCCTGCAATGCAGATTCTATGTAACAGGGTATCTGCTTCTGATTTGAATAGTGTTGTGCAAAAGCAGCACAACGCTGTAATGATGAGCTGAACACCTGTTGAATATCCAGTGCATCAGCAACCTGCTGCATTTGCTGCCAGCCTTCCCGGGTCAAGGGCGTATCGGTTCTGCCCTGAAAAACCGGTCGGTCCTGTAAACTGTCTGTGTCTTCTGTCCGGCCATGACGTAATAGATAAAATAGTTTAGGTTTCACTCTTTGTTATTTTCTTTTTTCACTTTGATTACTGACTGAGGCACTTTCAAAGGTGGCCATTTGATTGTGTAGTAAACAGGCAGACTGGATGAGTGGCCAGGCTAAAGCTGCACCGCTGGCTTCTCCAAGGCGCAGATTTAAATCCAGCAAATGCTGTGCATCCAGTAAATCCAACACTTTTTTATGGCCAGCCTCATCAGACAGGTGAGAAAAAATCAGCCACTCCTGACAGGCCGGGTTAATGCGTATGGCAAATAATGCCGCTACGGTGCAGATAAAACCATCCACTAAAGAAATAATCCCCTGTTGTGCACAGGCCAGGTAGGCAGCACACAGGGCAGCAATTTCAAAACCGCCCAACACCCTTAGTATTTCCTCGGCACTGCCGAGCTGGTGCTGGTGCTTATGCCAGTCCAATGCCTGATTAATTACACTGATTTTATGTTTTAGACCAGCATCATCAAGTCCCGTCCCTTTTCCGGCAATCTGTTCTGGCTGTAAATTTTCCAGAGCACAAACAAGTGCTGTAGCAGTAGTGGTATTGGCAATACCCATTTCACCCGCAATTAACAATTTTACATCTTCCTGCTTAAACTGTTCAGCTTTTTGCCTGACAAAATCAAACACCTGTTCAAACTGGTTTTGAGACATGGCATCCTGATGCAGAAAATTTTCTGTGCCTGGGCCTAAGGGATAACTTATAACATCCGGCAGCTGCTCCAGTTCAGTAATCAGACCCAGATTAACTATCTGCAAAGGCAGATTATACTGTCTGGCCAGCACTGAAATCGCAGCGCCGCCGGCAGAAAAGTTGCATACCATTTGTGCCGTTACTGATTGAGGAAAGACCGATACGCCTTCTTGAGCAATACCATGATCAGCAGCAAAAATCATTATCCGTGTTTTACTAACATCCGGAATAAGACTTTTCTGCAGTCCACTGATCCGTACCGCAAGGGATTCCAGTCTGCCCAGAGACCCCGGCGGCTTGGTCAGCTGCATCTGCAGCTGCTCTGCCCGCTGTAGATAATCTCTGTCAGGAGGGGTTATTGTCTGTTGCAGCCAGTCTATCATAGTGATACTTCAGGAGACTTCAGTGAGTGTTCCAGGCCGGCAATCACCAGGGTCACCCGGTCACTGATGCTGGCCAGTTCCTGATGCAACCAGCCGGCTTCATCAACAAAGCGTCGGGTGAGCTCACCCATAGGCACCACACCCAGTCCGGTTTCATTACTGACCAGGAAGATACTGGCTTTATGTTCCTGAAGAATGGTTAACATGGCCTGTTTTTGCTCGGAGAAAAGATGAGGGTCGCTATGACATAGCAGATTACTTAGCCATAAAGTTAAACAGTCAATCAGAATCAGCATATTAGGCCGATTATACTCGGCAAGCACACTAGCCAGGTAGATCGGTTCTTCGACAATTATCCAGTGTTCCGGTCTGCGACTTTTATGCCGGGCAATCCGCTGTTTCATTTCATCATCATCGTCCGTGGCTGTTGCAATATAAACCACTGGAACATCGCTATTATGAGAATATTCAGCAATGCGTGACTCTGCCAGCCGGCTTTTACCGGAGCGGGCACCGCCGAGGATTAATTCAATCAATGACTGTCCACCTGGGCAATAATACAGCGGTTACATCCCTGCTCCTTAGCCTGATACAGAGCCTTATCAGCCCTGGAAAAGGCAGAATCCGGAGTATCATTTTCCACAAACAGACTGATACCGCAGGAAATAGTCACCTTAACGTTATCACCCCGGTAATGAAATTCCAGTTTTTCAATGATTCCACGGATTTTTTCCACGACTTTATAACCGCCGCCTAAAGTAGTTTCAGGCATTAAACTGACGAATTCCTCACCACCGAAACGGGCCACAAAATCCGTTTCTCTGAGGTTCTTCTGCAAAACCTGGGCAACCACTTTTAATACCTTGTCACCTGCCTGATGGCCGTATCGTTCATTAACCTGTTTAAAAAAGTCAATGCCCCAGACCATAATTAACAGGGTGTTATGGTATCGTTTCCAGCGTGCATACTCCTGCTGTATCCGCTAGTCATAAGCCATCCGGTTTGGCAATTCAGTCAGAGAATCTATTAAAGCCTTATTCTGTGATTCGAGCACCTGCTTTCTTAATTTACCGCTCTGGGACTCCAGTTTTTTCAGTCGGCCCGACAAAACTTCGCTCTGCTCTTTTATTCTGGCTACACGAATATCTTCTTCAGCACGGTGCTGATCAAGATGTGTTATGATTTTATCCAGGTGGCTCTGTACCGTATTTTCTACTTCTTCCAGAGTACTCAGTCCCGTAACAGAATCACTTATCCCTTTAACCTGATCTTTAACGGCATCATCCAGTTTTATCCCACTCTGGTATGAGGCCTCATGTTCCTCTATATTATTTTGCAGATATTGATCCACTTCTTTTAGACGACCGGTAAGACTTTTCAGAAATTTTTCAAACTCTTTCTGTTCCTGCTGAACATTACGCTGCATCTCATGAATAAGCTCGGCAATGGCCTGCAGAGCATCGGGTAACTGCTCTGTACTGACACCATTTAAAAAATTATTTTTGAGTTCTTCAGCCTTTGCCTTAACACTGTCTTCAAGAGGTAAAAATTCCAGCAGGCGAATCAGCAACTCATGATGCTGAGAAACCTCAGACATTAATTCATCGCAATCCTGTTCAACCACACCATAGCCTTTCAGAATATCCTTCAGATCATCCAGCAGGACATGAATTTCCCGGTTTGGTTTGACGGTAAAAACCTTGTCTTTAAGCTGCTCCTTAATATCCTGGGGCACATCCAGTCCATCGATAATAGACTCCAGAACATTTTGCACCGTTGCAACCACGCTGGTCAGCTGTTTCTGATCCAATTCCTGTAAGGATTCAGACTCTGTATCATAAGAAGCATGATGCTGGTTATCATCCCTTTTTTCTGAGTCTTCAGCCTGTTCTTCACGCTCCTGTGTGCCATTGTAGACAGTTTCAGATTGAGCATCATCCGCAGCTTTAGAACGTGCAAACAGACCACTCAGAAATCCTGCCTTGCCCCCTTCCAATTGCTCATGATTCTGAACATCTTCAATGGCCTGCTGAATCACATGGTTCAGTAAATCACTGAACTGCTCTATTAACTCTTTCTGTTCAGGGGGATTTATGGGTTTTAATGCTTTTATGAACCTGGCAGCTTTTTTTTCTGCTTTGCCATTAAGGTCCATACCTTCAATAATTTTTAACAGCAGGCCAGCATCACCAGTCGGCCCGGATTGAAGCTGCTTGTCCAGTCTGATCACTTCCTTGGTGACATTTTCCAGAATGGTTCGAATAATCCGGTTATTTTTGCCTTTACGCAGAGCCGTACGCAACTGCCCAAGCTCATTATCCAGACTTTTACTATTGCCTTCTGCAGCTAGGCTTAAGCGGGAAATGGCCTGTTTAAATACTTCTTCCCGATCATACCACTGCTTTTCTTTCTGTTCCAGCTCATCCAGACTATCATAGTATTTCTTTTTCCACTGAGTTGCATTGTCAGTCATTTTAATTCCGCCAGACCATTTGCTCATAATAGACTCAATATATCCAGTCTACCCACTGTATCTGCTAACTATAATAGTAAAACCACAATAAAAAAAGACATAAAGTCTAAACCTTATGCCTTTTTTAAAGATATATTTTTTTACTGGCTAAAAACTACTTCTGGTCTTTTTCAACCTTTTCAATCAGAAAATCCACAACCTTAAACACGTTTTCATGATCATGCACCAGAGTGCTATTAGTACGGTATTTACCCTGCACCACTATATTGGGTACGGACTTAATACCGTAGCTCTGGGTCATACTTTTAGCCCGGCGGGTTTTAGCTGCCATACTAAAAGAATTGAGTGCCTGTTCCAGTTTGTCACTGCTGACCCCATTGGCTTCAAACAGAACCTTGAGTTCATCAAAAGAACGCACTTTTTTACCTTTGCCGTGCATGGCATCAAAAATCAGCGGATGCATTTTTTCCTGTACACCCAGAATTTCTGCTGCATAGTACAGGCTAGCCAGTGCTTCCCAGTTTTTACTGAATATCGCCGGCACATGCACAAATTCTACATTATCCGGCTTGGTCTTTTTCCACTGCTCAATATAGGGTTCAAAACGATAGCAATGCGGACAGGCATAGGAGAAAAATTCAATCACCTGTACCTTACCATCGGTTGGAGCGTGTTGAGCATTGGCCAGTACCTCATAATCAACACCTTCTTCATAGCCTGCCCAGGCCATGGAGGTAAAACCCAGTAACAAAAGCAGAGTTAAAATTTTACGCATATTTTTTCCTTTTATGTCAGTTTTCTATTATTTTGTTTTGTTTCTATTAACAGCTACAGCTCACCATAAGAATGCAGGCCGGAGAGAAACATATTCACACCGATAAATGCAAACAAGGTGACAAATAAACCAATTACCGCCCACCAGGCTAGGGGACGCCCACGCCAGCCTTTAGTCAGTCGCAGATGCAGCCAGGCCGCATAATTCAGCCAGACAATTAATGCCCAGGTTTCTTTCGGATCCCACGACCAGTAACCGCCCCAAGCTTCTGCCGCCCACATAGCCCCCAGAATGGTCGCTAGGGTAAAAAAAGCAAAGCCCAGTGCAATAGCCTTATACATTACATCATCAACCACATCCAGGTCGGGCAGGCGGCGGATAATCGGTCCGTCAGAACCCCGCTTAAGCATGGAGTCCTTGATCAGATAGGCTACTCCGAGCATGGCTGCCAGAGCAAAGGCGCCATAGCCGACAAAATTTGCTGGTACATGAATTTTCATCCAGTAACTCTGCAGGGCCGGAACCAGCGGCTGTATCTCACTGGCACCGCGCAAGCCAAAGCCGTACCACAGTAGAAAAGCCGCCGCTGAGCTGATCACCAGCAGCACAAAACCGCCCATATTATAGGTTTTACTTTTACCTTCGTAATACAGATAAAGCAGGGCGGTAATAATGGAGAATAAAATAAATACTTCGTACAGGTTACTGACGGGGATATGCCCTACGTCCACATGGATCAGATAGGATTCACGCCAGCGCACCAGCAAGCCCACCAGCCCCATGACGGTTGCCGACCAGGTCATGGCTGAAGCGGTTTTATTAATAAATTCCGATCCGGTGACCAGGCCGATAAAATACGCCACCGTGGCCAGCACATACAGAGCCGACATCCACATAATGGCGTATTTACTGGAGATTAAAAATTTCAGGAAAAAGTTGCTTTCACCCAGAGCCAGATTATTACCATACAGTGAAATAGCAAACAGGCTTAATAAGGCCACCACAATGGAATAAGCCCGCACCGGTTTCCATAACCAGCCCCAGGCAATAATGGATAAACCGGTACCCAGCAAAATACCGGCTTCATAATTATCCATATACGCAGAATACTCATTCCAGGCATAGCCGCAGCCCAGTAGCACTGCTGCGGCCCAGCCCCAGTCAAACAGACTCAGAGAGCGCCAGAAGCTTTGTTTTTCAAACATATTCTGCATTTCAGAAGTGGTGTTGGACATTATAGCTACCTGCTGGTTGTTATATTAGTTGTCTTGTTTAAATTCTCTGTCCAGTAATTCGGACAGCGCCTCTAATTCTCTGGCAAACTCTTTCTGGTGACGATCACCGCTGCCGGCCACCAGTAGTTCATTCATCTGTCCGCCTTCTATGGGCTTAATTCTAATCCAGATCCGCTTATGTGCCACATAAAACATCAGCACGATACCTATGACCAGAAAAATACAGCCTAGGTACACCATATCCTTGACCGGTGCCCGGGTGATCTGGAAACCAGAAGCCTGTTTATGCTCAAAGGACTTAATCTGCACATAGAACGGCGCGTCATAATTTGCCAGTACACCCATAGTATTGACCAGATCATCGTAATATTGTTCCCGAGCCGAGGTAATATTATTGCCGATATCCACCCCTTCCTGCTGCAGTACTTCCAGATACACCGTACCCAGAATGGTATGCAGAACCTTGAAATAGGATTCTGTAACGGCCTGATGCTTTTCTTCAGGTACCTTGTTATTAATATCTTCCAGCACCTGGTCAAAACCACCCTTATTAAACAGATCCTCCAGACGCAGCATAACAACCGCCATCTGCTCCACCAGTTCCGGCTTCAGTTTGCGGTCACCCTGCAGCGACAGTTCAGCAGTTTTTCTGGAAATCCGCTCCATTTCCGCATGATTATTTAATAAGGAGCGAAAGGCAAAAAAGCGTTTCAAACTGAACTGCTCATCCACAGGAATAAACAGGTAGCGGAACGGTTCAGAAGTACTGCTGCGCACACCACTGAGGAAAAACATCCGTCCTTCCTGCTCCGTCGGTAATATATAATTAATATATTCTTTGGCCTGGCCGGAACTGTCCCGAATACGAAAAGTGAGTGTCGGTCCCATATTTTTAAACTTATGCCCAGTTTCTTCTGCTTTGGGATTGGGCTGAACATTACTGGCCTTAAACTCCACCAGTTCCAGTTTAACCTTGCCCTGTGCAGTTTCTATATCCCGGCTTTTGCCTACCACCTGTTTAAAGTTCTCAATATGCCGTGAGCCGTTTTCCAGTGACCAGAGCTGCAGATCCATAATGGAGCCACCGTCATCAAAGGAAGCCTGATAAATTGCAAAGTCCTTATAAAAAAGAGGATGATTGACTTCAATGGTTTTACTGATTTTTTCACCGGTTTGCAAATCCTCAATCACAATATCACTTTCAAAGGATTTGGGCATACCGGATTCATAATGTTCAATACGAAAATCATGCAGAGTCAGATTAAAGGGCAGTTCCTGCACCAGAAAACCGTTTCTCATCTGCAGAAACACAATATTGGTGGTACTGCCTTCAGGCAGGCTGATACTGCCGCGAAAGGCATGGTTGTCATCCGGGCCCAGACGACTGATGGGCGGCACCTGTGATGCCAACAGATCCCGGGTTTCCGGTTTCAGCTGACTGGCCAGCTCTCTTAATTTAAGATTGAAATTACCGTCATAGAGTGCACTTAAACAGATCAGAATAATGGCACCATGGGTAAACAGATAACCTAATCGATTGGCAGCCCCTTTTTTGGCTGCAATAGTCAGCACACCATTATCCAGTTGTTCACGGCTGCTGTAACCACCATTGACCAGCTTCTGTTTTACAAAAGCCGCCGCCTGTTCCTGAGTCTGTCCGGTTTTCCATAGCTTGGAACAGTGCATTAATTTCAGGGATTTTTCTGACACATTCAGACGAAACTGACGCCATTCACGTAACATAAATGGCGCATAGTGATAGATACAGACACTGGTGGACACCAACAAAAAGCCCAGTAAAAAGACAAACCACCAGGAACTATAGATATCAAACAGTTTCAGGGAACGGAACACTTCAAACCAGAACGGACCAAACTTGACGATATAAGTATTGTAGGCCTGATTCTGCTGCAAAATAGTACCAATAATCGAAGCAATGCCCACCACAACAAACAGGGTAATGGCCACTTCCATAGAACCCAGGAAACTGAGCAGAACCCTACCCAGCCCATGTTCACCACGATTGGAGCGGTGCCGTGTCACACGGCTGCTGGTTTCAGCCGGTTCAGTATTTTCAGCGGATTGATTACTGGAATGTTGCTTTTCCTGATTCACAAATAAACTCTACTTCTCTTTAAAACGTTCTCATTAAATTTTTTATCAAGATCTAATATCAAAACAGCCCTGTCAAAAAAAAGGGGTGGTCAAAGACCACCCCTTTTTTTATATCACTTAACAGTTAAGGCTTTGAACGCTAGAACTGCAGCTGTTGGTTTAAATTTATGGATTTAAACCCTGGATATATTGTGCAACGGCTTTAATTTCCGGATCACTCATGCGTTTGACCGCATTACGCATCATTTTGCTGGCATCATTATGACGGCCCATGGCATCATTATTCTGAGCGGCAGTTCGGAAATTCTTCAGCTGATTTTCCACATAAGTAGCTTTCTGACTGGACAACTGTGGGAAACCTGAACCTGGGTTGCCGGCACCGGTAGGTCCATGACAGGCCATACAGGCAGGTACACCAATTTCAGAAATACCACCTTTATAAATTGCTTCACCGGCATCAACCAGCGCCGCATCAGCCTGGCCCGCTTTTATTTTCTGAGTCGCAAAGAAAGCAGAAATGTCCTGCATCGCCTGATCGTCCAGAGGCAGAATCATGGCATCCATGGTTGGATCCTTACGTTTGCCTGCTTTAAAATCTTTCATCTGCTTATACAGATAGGAGGCGCTTTGCCCGGCAAGATTAGGAAAATTCGGTGCAATTGAATTTCCATCCGCACCGTGACATGCAAAACAACTTGCAGCTTTAGCCTTACCCACTTCCGTATCACCGGCGGCGTGTACGACACCTGTTAAACCTGCTACCAGAGCAATAGCAATAGCAATAGCAATTTTTTTCATGGTTCTTCCTAAATCTTGTTCTTGATAAAATGGCGATATAAAACCGGTAACGACTGCTTTCATTGAAAGTAACTGGAAACAGTCGTTATGGGCTTTTTATTGAATATTTACTGGACCTTGCTGACCATAAACTCAACCACTTCACGGATTTGAGCTTCAGTCATCTGAGTACCACCCTTAGGAGGCATAGCACCTTTACCGGTTAATACAGTTTTGACCAATGCATCAACACCCTTACCAACACGGGGTGCCCATAATTTTTTATCGCCCAACTTGGGAGCTCCGGCAACACCGGCATCATGACAGGCAAAACAGGCTGTCTTATACAGTGCAGCACCATCAGCAAAAACAGCAGAAGAACCCGCAACCAGAGCAGCGGCCACTAATAATTTAATACTTTTTTTCATTATTAACTCCAGATTAATTATATTTATACCACATCACTTAAACCGCATGTTTCAACAAAAGTTCAACTCTTAATTCTACAATTAAAGTTAAGCTTAAGTCCGGCAAAGTAGACATCGCACAGAAAATATTTTACACAAAACAAAGTCGCTTGACCAACATTTGTTCATAATAAAGTGCTAAAATAACCTATTATATTGATCTACACCAAGTTTTATATGTCCGTTTTTCGACTTGGCTGACTATAGATTAACCATTTTTAACTGAACCGGGGCTTAACATGGCCGAAAATAACAATCAGAAGCCCAATCTCTATCGCAAGGCTGAATTTTTACTCAGCGTCAATAAATGGGCCGATCTGCCTGCTGACAGTATTACCGAAGTGGCATTTGCCGGCCGTTCCAATGCCGGTAAATCCAGTGCTATTAATGCCATTACCGACATCAAAACCCTGTGCCGAACCTCTAAAACACCCGGTCGAACCCAGATGATCAATTATTTTACTGTCTCTGAAGGGAAACACCTAGTGGATCTGCCCGGCTACGGCTATGCCAAAGTGCCGGTTAAGATTAAACAGCACTGGCAGAATCTGCTGGAACGCTATCTGGTGGAACGTCCCATGCTCAAGGGAGTGGTCATGATTATGGATGTCCGCCGTCCATTGACAGAATATGATGTGCTGATGCTGCAATGGTGTCAGCGTGCCGAAATGCCGACCCATATACTGCTCACCAAGGCAGACAAGTTCAAACGCGACGCGGCCCAGAATATCCTGCTTAAAGTCCGGCGCACCCTGAAAGAAGAATACCCCAGTACCACGGTACAGCTATTTTCGGCACTGAAAAAGACCGGTCTGGATGAGGCTCGTGCCCATCTGGATGAATGGTTTAACCTAAATTAATCTTTAAATTTCTCTGCAATATTTTTAAACGCACTCTGTAATACTTCAAAGGCATCCACAATATCCGGGTCAAAATGACGGCCTTTCTGTTTCAGGATCAGGTTGACGGGAATTTTATTGCCTTTAAGGCCGTATGGATAGCTGGAGCCGTCCCATTTTTCATGATGAGTGAGGGTGATTTCTCTGGCTACCCGCAAAAAAGATGTGGAACCCAGTTCATTTTCGGCTCGGATAATGGCATCACCGACTGTGCCTTTGAGGTAGCAGCGATCTAAACGGCCATCGTTTTTCATATGACCGATTTCAGGCTCAATCGCACTGCGCCGTTTTAATGCCTTTTTAATACTTCGGGT